>CAJXXJ010000507.1 GCA_913062745.1 uncultured Phaeodactylibacter sp. | reverse complement strand
TGCCCCTTTATTCCGGCACCCATATTTCTAAGGGCTGCACCGGATGCCCGTCGCTCCAGTTGCCCATATAGGATGCATCCGGACCGCAGCCTTCCGACAAAGTACAGTGCTCCCCCCGCATGGCACAGGCCATAATCGCATCCAGAAATTTCCAGTATGCGAAGTAGTCCACCGCATTCTCCTGAGCCACGCTTTGCGCCCGGCGCAATGACAGGTTGTGCACGCCGCCGTCAAACGCTTCGTCAATAGCGTAGCACTCATTGTGCCCGGCACCGATGGCAGGCTGCCCGTGCTCATCCGGATGCTGCCGCACCAAAAAGCGGTTAGGCGTACCGGTAGCGGTCTGATACACCTTACGGCCCAGCTCCTCCCCCACCACATGATCGTGCAGGCTCACAATAATACCCAGCCGAAGGTCGGCATCCATTCCATCATAAGACTCCAGCAGGCTGCCTTTGAGCGGGCCCGTGCCGGGTGCGCACAGTAGCACACCCTTGGGCTTGGGAAGGCCCAGCTCCCGGTAGCGGACAGCGATGTTGGCAGAAATGGCGCCGCCGTAACTGTGCCCTGCCACAAAAAACGCAGCGGTATCCGGCCGTACCCGGCCTTCTTCCTCAGACAGCAGGCTCAGTGCTGCACGGATGCCCTCACTGGCGTTGGCAACAAACTTTTTTGAACCCGGCACAAACAGGTTCTTCTGGTACCGCGGATAGATAACAATATTGCCCTGCCGGACCAGGTGACGAATCCACGCACCGTAAATCATCGGGTTAATAGCGCCGTAACCGTGGTGAAACACCACTACCGGAGACCGCTCCGGCCGGGGTGCATCCGGCTCAAACAGCCAGTACCCGTCTGTACGGCTGCTAAAGTCAGAAAAGCGTACCTCTTCGTGCGTGTACTGCGCTCCGCCCGGCCCTTCCGCCGGCTGCAGCGGGCCGGTAGGGCTATTCGTCGTTTCCCGCGGCAGGCTCCCGGCCAGCATCATCAAAAAAGACATCCATAAATTTACCATACCGGATTAACTGGATGCAGGCTGCCAAAGTTTAACACCCGCAAAACAAAATGACAGCGCACATCTTTTCGTCTCTTCCTGCCAAAAGCACAGAAGTCAGGAAGCTCTGAAAAAAAGTGTACATTTACGCCAAATCAGAGTAGCCCTTCATGCCACCTTTAGCAGTAGAACAACCTGTCGGTATCATTGGCGCAGGCAGCTTTGGCACAGCCATTGCTAACTTACTGGCTTACAACGTAGATGTACTGCTGTACAGCAGGCAGCCGGAACTAGTGGATAAAATCAACAGCGAGCACCGGCATCTCGACGTAGACCTTTCAAAAAGGGTGCGGGCTACCCATGAAATTACCGAGGTGTGTGAGCAGTGCACCCTGATCTTCCCAATGGTCCCCTCCAACAATTTCCGAAATATGATGAGGACGTTTGGGCCCCACCTGCGGCCCTACCACATCCTCATCCACGGCACCAAAGGGTTTGACGCACCGGAGCTTACCGCTAACGGTACCGAAAAAAACAAGCCGCTGACCCGCGAAGAAGTCAGCACCATGAGCGAAGTCATCCGGCAGGAAAGCAGCGTGATGCGCGTCGGCTGCCTGTCTGGACCCAATCTGGCCAGCGAAATCATGGCCGGACAACCCACCGCCACCGTCATCGGCAGCCACTACAAAGAAGTCATCAACCTGGGCAATAAAGTGCTCAGCAGCGAGCACTTCCATGTATTTGGCACCCATGATTTGCTGGGCGCAGAACTGGCCGGCGCCCTGAAAAACATCATCGCCATCGGCTCCGGCGTACTGAAGGGCAAAGGCCTGGGCAAAAATATACAGGCCATGCTCATCACCCGCGGCCTTACAGAAATGGTATACTTCGGCAACGCCATGGGCAGCTCAAGCAGCGCTTTTTTCGGCACCGCCGGCATCGGCGACCTCGTAGCCACCGCCACCAGCAAAAACAGCCGCAATTTCACCTTTGGGTTCCGCCTGGGGCAGGGCGAAGCTATCGAAGACATCGAGGCAACTATGCCCGAGCTCGCTGAGGGCGTCCGCACCCTGCGTATAGCCGTGCAACTGGCGAAGTACTACAAACTACGGGTGCCCATCACCGACATGCTGTACAAAATTGTATTTGAAAACTTTGATATTGACCGAGCGATCCACTTCCTGATTACTTATCCCTACGATGTGGACGTAGATTTTATCTGACAGAACCAAAAAGACTATGATACAAAAAGTAATCCCTCACCTACTGGCTATCGGTATTTTCTTTGCCATCTGCGCGGCCTTCTTCTATCCGCAGCTGGAGGGCAAGATGCCCAAACAAGGGGACATCGTGCAGTACCGCGGCATGTCTCAGGAGGTCCGGGAGTATGAAGAACAAACCGGGGAAACGTCTCTTTGGACCAACGCGATGTTCGGCGGCATGCCGACTTACCAAATCAATACCGTCAGCGCAGGCAACTTGCTGAAAACGCTCGACCGGGCTATCCAATTCGGCATCGGCGGTGCCATCGGCCGCTTCTTTATCGCTATGCTGGGCTTCTACATCCTTATGGTGGTGCTGGGGGCCAATCAGTGGCTTGCCGTGGTCGGCGCTATCGCTTTCGGCCTTACAACCAACAACCTGATCCTCTACGAAGCCGGCCACGAAACCAAGCTGAAATCCATCACCTACCTGCCCATCGCAACTGCAGGCCTGCTGATGGCTTTCCGCAAGCGCTATCTGCTCGGTGGCATCCTCTTTGCTACCGGTATGGGCCTGAACATTATGGCCAACCACATACAGATGACCTATTACTTTGCGCTCACCCTCCTTATCTTCGGAGTCGCCCAGTTGGTCTACGACATCAAGCGTGACCGGCTGCCGCAGTTTGCCAAAGCTGCAGGCGCACTCATCATAGGCGGCCTGCTGGCTATCGGCTCCACTGCTTCCAACCTGTGGATCACCTATGAATACTCAAAAGACACCATGCGCGGCGAGCCTATCCTCGAAACCGAAGGCGAGCCAACCTCCAGCAGCGAAACCGAAGGGCTCGACTGGGAATACGCTATGGCCTGGAGCAACGGGTTTATCGATCTCGTTTCCACCTACATCCCGGGCGTAGCCGGGGGCGGCTCACAGGAGCCCGTGGGCAGCGAATCGGCAATCGTACAAGACCTGAGGCGCAAGGGCGCTAACCTCCCTTCCGATTTCCGCGCCCCGCTCTACTGGGGTGAGCTGCCGTTTACCAGCGGGCCGGCCTACTTCGGAAGTATCGTCTTTTTCCTTTTCCTGATGGGGCTGTTCCTCGTCAAAGGCCCCGTAAAATGGTGGATAGGCCTGGGCGTACTCCTTACCTTTATGCTCTCTATGGGTAAAAACATGGAAGGCTTCAACCGGATTTTCTTCGACTACTTCCCCATCTACAATAAGTTCCGGACGCCCAATTCCGTGCTGAGCGTAACGGCCTTTTTGGTGCCGGTGCTCGGCTTTATCACCCTGCACAAAATCATCGGCGAAAAGGTCACCCGCCAGGAAGCCCTGCGCAGCCTGAAAATCGGCGGTGGCATCGCCGCTGGCATTGCCCTGTTCTTTGCACTGCTGGGGCCCTCTTTCTTCGACTTCAATGCGCCCGGAGACGAACGCCTGGCTCAGGCCGGTTACAGCCTCGATGCTATACGCGCCGACCGGGAGTCCCTGATGCGGGGAGATGCTTTCCGTACCCTGATCCTCGTACTGCTGAGCGGAGGGTTGCTCTGGGCTTACCTGCAGGATAAAGTCAAGCTGAATGTGTTCCTGCTTGGCCTGGGCGTACTCATCACCTTCGACTTTTGGACCGTCGGCCGGCGCTACCTTGA
>CAJXXJ010000506.1 GCA_913062745.1 uncultured Phaeodactylibacter sp. | reverse complement strand
CGCAGTGCCGGCAGTCGATGGCGTCAACATGGTGGTCGATCAGCAAGGCAACGGCAATCAGCTGAATCAGGTGGAAGATGGCCTGACGCCGGCTACGCAAAACCCATTCATCGTCCGGCAGTCCGGCGGTGCGAATGTGGAAATACAGTTTTCCTCTTTCCTGGGCGGCAACTAATTATGCTGCTCCCGGAAAAGGCTATTACACAAACAAAAAGAAAGAGACATGCGAGTTCTGATGGTATTGTTATGCCTGGCCCTTTGGTCTTGTTCCGTTTTGGCACAGGACAAATCCGGGGATAAAGAAGAAGAAGTGTCTGCAAAATTGGAGTTGACAGAAACCGACGGCCAGCTGGAAATGTCCGGTTACTGCTCCAACCAATCGGGCCGTACCCGATCGCTGTCTTATAAGCTCAAGATGCTGCGGGTCGACTCCCGGGGCAACCGCTCCTCCTCCAATCAGGGCGGCATGTTTGAGCTGGCAGATGGCGCAGACCGCTTGCTGTCAACCACTGCTGTCAACGTAGATGACGGCAGCTACATCCTGGTCACGCTTGAGATTTACGAAGGTGAAGAGCTGCTGGCGATAGCCCGGGAAAAGGTAGGAGAAATACCGACCCGGGAAGTTAAGCCGGAAGCGAGTCCGGGGAGGGGGGCGATCCCAAACCCTACCGAAGGCTCTGGGCGCGACGGCTACGGGGCCAGCGGTAACGACATACAAATGAATATGGGATTTGTAGTGGATGATACCCGCACCCGTGCCGGCAGTCAGTTCTACGATGTCTTCTACCGCAGCTGGAAAGAGCCACAGGTAGACACCGACTATATCATCCGCATAGAGGAGAAGCCGGCGCGTGGCATCAACTCGCTGATCGCAGTGAACCTGAACGGGGAGGAAATTTTCTCCCGCATGCTGCAGCCCAAAGCGGAAGTCATCGAAGAGCTGGCTGAGGCGGTGGCTAACTACACTTACAACAAAGTGATACAACAGGCGCAGGTAGGAGAAGCGCTGGAACACGAACAGACCGGCGCAGACATGTACTGAGCCCTATTGTACTTATGAGCATTGATTTTTACCAAACTCTAATACCTAAACACTATGAAAAGCGTAATACTAAACCTCACTTTACTGGGCGCACTGATGCTGTTCAGTGCTGCTGAACTGTCCGCACAGGACTTTACCTACACTCCGAGAAACCCGGCCTTCGGCGGCAATTTTTTGAACTACAACTGGATGCTCAGTTCGGCCAACGCACAGAACGGGCTGACTGACCCCAACGCCGCCTCCGCGAGTTCCCGCTTCAGCTCCCGGGACCGTTCCTCCCTTGATCAGTTTACCCAATCGCTCAACCGGCAATTGCTGAGCCAGATATCCCGGCAGCTGATTACTACGGAGTTTGGCCAGTTTGGGCTGGAAGAGGGGACTTACAATCTGGGAGATTTCGAAATAACGGTCACGCCCGGCACCGATGGTTTAAATATCACCATTATAGATTTTGCGAACGGCGGACAGACGCAGATTACGGTACCTAATTTCTAGGCCCGAGCGTACGTCCGTAAGATTTTACACCAACAACCAAATCCCTGGCTTAAGAGTAGAGTTTGGATGGCTTGGCTGCCCGCTGACTAATCGGGGCAGACCTAGTCTACTTATCTAGTCTTTCGGGTAGCTGAGCTTTTTCAAACCTTCGGCCAGGCTGTTCCAAACTCTAATGACTATCATGAATGCCAAATTTTTATTCCTGACGCTGATTGCGGGCCTGCTTGCCCTAAGTGGCTGTGCGCCCTACATGAATCAGCCCATGAGCAGTTCTCCTGCCCGCCTCGGGGAGGAAACGGTAATTACCCCTGACTTGCGTTCCCTGCCTAAGCCGAATGAGCGGGTAGTTGCCGCTGTTTACAAATTCCGCGACCAATCCGGACAGTACCGGCCCTCAGAGGTGGGTGCCAGCTGGTCCACTGCCGTTACGCAGGGGGGCACGAGCATTTTGATCAAAGCCATGGATGATTCCGGCTGGTTTACGCCTATTGAGCGGGAAAATGTCGGCAACCTGCTCAACGAGCGGAAGATTATCCGGTCAAGCCGGCAACAGTATCAGCCCAACGCACAGGGGCCGCTCATCCCTCCCTTGCTCTTCGCGGGCATCATTTTGGAAGGCGGCATTGTCTCCTACGATGCGAATATCGTGACCGGCGGTGCAGGCTTGCGCTACTTCGGTGCCGGAGCTTCCGGGCAGTACCGGCAGGACCGCGTCACCGTCTATCTGCGGGCGATCTCCACGTCCAATGGCAAAGTGTTGAAAACCGTCTACACTTCCAAAACCATACTATCGCAGGCGGTGGATGCCGGGCTGTTCCGCTTCGTGCGCTTTCAGCGGCTGCTGGAGGCAGAAACGGGCTTCACCTACAACGAGCCCTCCGAAATGGCCGTGACCGAAGCCATCGAAAAAGCTGTCTATGCTTTGGTGATGGAAGGCCTGATCGACGGGCTCTGGGGCCCTTCCCCGCAGGACTCCAGCCGTACACAGCGCATGATTGCAGCATATAAACTGGAGCGCGAGGAGATGCAGGAAACCCAACTGCTCGGCCGCCGCGTGGAAGAGCGCAACAACCTGGCCAGCATTCAGGTGGGCCTCAGCAGTATGATCTATGATGGCGACTATCCGCAGTCGCGGCTGCGGCCCGGGGCAGAGCTGGGTCTGGGGCTCAACCTTACCCCCCGCCTGCAAACGCAGATCAACCTCGGCGTCAGCCGCCTCGCAGCGAGTGATGACCTTTACGAAGAAAGCATTGCTTACGGGGACATCAACCTCATTACCCGCTTATTGCCGGGGGAGAAAATGTCGCCCTACTTCCTCTTTGGTGCAGGTGCCATAATGGATCAGAGCAACACGCCCGGTCTTGGTGCCGGCAATACCTACTTCAAGCTGAATGGCGGGGTGGGTATGGAATTTTACCTCAACCGATGGCTGGGGCTGGACATCAGTGCGGATCACCACTACCTGTTCACCGATGAGCTGGACGGCATGGACTCCGGCCGGTACAATGACTTACTATGGCGGCTGCGCGTCGGCGCCAAAATTTACATCAACCAATAAAGCAGGCGTAACTATGAAAAAGATACTCTACCTCAGTACCCTGGCTCTGATTGCGCTTTGCTGGGGATGCCAGGAAGACCCCCTGGAGCTCGATACTTTCGGACAATTACGAGTCACCTTACTGGATGAAGATACCTTTGCCCCGATTGTAGGCGCGGTAGCCACCACGGTGCCGGCGACGAATGTATTTATTTCTGATGCAGAGGGGCAGTTCTTCATTGACTCCATGAATGTAGAAAGCTATACCGTACGGGTAAAGGCCGATAGCTACCGGGAAGGCTTGCAAAATGTTTCGATAGAAGCCGACCGTACCAAACAGATAACGATACTGATGAGCCTCGCGCCGGAGGAAGCAATGGCGCCGGGTGTTCCTTCCGGGCCTACTCCTGAGGATGGCAGCGAAAGCCTGGAGCCTTCCGTAGAGCTCCGCTGGTCAGATGTGCGGCAAAATGATATGGATACAATCTACTATGACCTGGTATTGTATTCCAGCCTCAACTCAAGCGGGCAAGTGATCGCCGAAGGGCTGACAGACACCACCTTCACCGTAGAAAATCTGGAGTACGGGACCACCTACTTCTGGCAGGTTATTGCTGACGACCGCGAGTTTGCTCCCGTGTATGGCCCCACCTGGGCATTTTCTGTTAAGGCATTTCCGGACTACCGCTACCACTATGTACGGCGGGACAGCGCCACTGGCGAGCTGGGCATTTATACCGGCACCTTTAATGAATTCGGCGGAGATGACGTGGATGA
>CAJXXJ010000505.1 GCA_913062745.1 uncultured Phaeodactylibacter sp. | reverse complement strand
CCGGCCAGCACCATCCCCGTCAGCACAGCCCAAGGTGCCGAACCGAGCGGCACGCCCGAGGCGATCACCCCACAAAGATACGCCCATATCGGTGGGAACCATGTGATCGGCTTGATCAGGGTAAGCATGGCGCGCGGGCGCGGTACGCGGCGCAAATACGGTGAGCCCCGACATCACCATTAGGCCAGGCCAAACTGTCTTGTTCCTCGAGCGAGTGGTCGACAACCTCTTCCCCACTGCGCCGAGCACGATCCAGTCGTCGCTCGAGGCGGTGTCAGCCCGAGCGGTCACCGAGGAAGAACTCGGCGGCTTGACCATAGAGAATCTCGACTGGGCGGTGGAGACCGACTTCTTTGGCGATCGAGACTTTGTCATTTCAGGACTCGTTCGAAACAACACCGGAGTGCCCGTGACGGACTTGAGAGTGGACGCGTGGTGCCAAAATTCCGCTGGGGAAATCTTTGCGATGCCCTCCGAGGCGTTCTTTGGCGGAGACCGAGTCTTGGCTCCGGGCTCATCAATTCCCTTCATGACCGACATGTACACCGAAATCGACATGTCTGTCGACGAGTGCCTGGCGACAGCGATCGAGGCGAGCCCCATGGAATACGGCCCGGGGGTCGCAGTGAACGACCTTCGCGATGTCACTGGAGACACCCCGTAAACCCAAATCTCAGGGATACAACAATGAATGCTGGCACCACGATTACCTGCCCCCACTGTGGGAAAGCATTCAGCCTGGATGAAGCGGGTTATTCCGAGTTGCTGAGCAGTGTCCGCGATGAGGAGCTGGAGCGGCACGTGCTGAGCATCTTCAAGCATATGCCGAATAACCGCGTGCTGATCGACCATTTCCTCGACCGGGCCAAAGAAGCGGAGGTCGATGCCATCTGTGACGGCGATGAGGTGCATATCATGGGCATCATGGAGCACATTGAGCCGGCCGGCGTCCACTCCGGCGACAGCGCTGCCGTATTGCCGACCTACAGCCTTTCCGTAGAGGCGGTCAATAAAATGGTAGAATACGCGGAGAAAATTGCCAAAGCGCTGAATATCCGCGGCCTGATCAATATTCAGTTCGCGATCAAAGACGACAACGTCTACGTGATCGAGGCGAACCCGCGGGCATCGCGCACCACGCCTTTTATTGCGAAAGCCTATCAGGTGCCGTACCTTAAGATTGCAACCAAAGTGATGCTGGGCACGCACAAGCTGAAGGATTTCGACATCAAAGCGCGCCCGGGCGGATTTGCCATCAAGGTGCCGGTCTTCTCGTTCAACAAATTCCCGAATGTAGACAAGAACCTGGGCCCGGAAATGAAATCCACCGGCGAAGGCATCCGATTCATCAAAGACCTGTCAGACCCCTTCTTCCGGGAGCTCGACCGGCAACGGTACATGTACCTGACCCGGTAGGCAGGCGGGAAGCTGCACCTTTGTACATTGCAGTGATAAAACTTAGGTATTTAATGGAGTGTTCCTTCATTATACCAGCACTGATTAGCCTTCATCCTGCCGCCTGGCAGCGGAGCTGAAGGCTGGTCTGCCTGGTATACGTCATGGCTTGGCTTTGCCCCTGCGTGGTGCAGCAAGCCGGATGGCGTATCAAACGAATGACCTCTAAGCTATGAGCCTAAGTTCCCAACCTATCCCCAAGTACGTCCGTCAGTTGCTGCAGCAATCCCGGGAAGTCCATCAGGATTTTCACGATCAGCTGCGGCAGGTTGTTGAGGCTGTGGTGGATGAAGTGCTTGCCGACCCAAACAGCTTTCTCGAACTTTGTACCCTTATTCGGGATATAGAACGCGATATCGAATCCCTGCAATTTGAATACCTTATTGCTGCCGACTCCACCTACGTGCTGGAGCGGTATATGCAGTTGCAGTGCCCGTTTACGCCGGAAATCATCCTGAGCGCTCCGAAAAAGCAGCTTCGCCGGGTAATGACGGAGGAAATGTCAGCGCTCATCAAGGATTACCTTTTTCCGCCCCCGCAGGTTCCGGAAGGCTTGATTTATGATATCGCGGAGCATGATGCCGGAATGGATACCCGTGAATTTGATGAGATGAGCCTGCCGGAGCAGATTCAGGCCATTCTCGAACGGCAGCCCAAACTGCCGCAGAAAGACTGGGACGTCCTGCACGCTGCACTGCTGGACTCCACCATGCGGCATCAAAACAGCATACGCGAAATCGATGATGGCGTAGATGCTTTCTACCCTTTATTCCTGAGTGAGGAAGAGAGCCTGGAGGATGCACTGCAGTGGGCAAATCGCACACATGAGCTCATACAAAAATGGATAAAGCAGCGGGGAAAGCCGCAGGAGCTCTCTTCCTGGCTGGAGCATACCGAAAACCTGATTGCCCCCTACGAAGAGGAGGAGGAAGACGAAAACGTATTTCCACTATCCGGGAGCTGGGTGGACAATGGCGAAGAGGATTGGAAGCCACTGGAACACCCCAGGTTTGAGCCCGGCACTATGGTAAAGGTTACCGAGCCGGTCATCCCCAATGCATCGTACCCTGACATCACGGCCGAAGGCTGGCACGGATGGGTGGAGCACGCGCTGACGGATGGCAGCCAAAACGAGTATGTCATCAACCTGGACAGCCAAACCCTGCAATCGCTGCCGGCCCAGTTTATCAAAACCTCCTGCGAAGCTTTCATGACACCGGAGGCCACACGCTTTCAGTTTGGGGAGGAAAAGCTTCAGGCAGTACCTCCCCGGGAGCAGCCGGAGGATACCCGGGCTGCGCAGCGGGACATCTGCCACCGCTACTTCTGGGGGGATGTGGAACAAGACAATCAGGCGGCCCGGATCCACCGCATCCTCATGCGCAACCCGGCGGGCACTGACCTTGACAACTGGATGGACTACTTTGCCGAGGAAGTGCAGTTTCCCTTTCGGGCACGGGTGGAAGGCATGGTACTGCAGCAGATCGCGCAGGGCACCGAGGTGGAAGTTGTAGCTATTGAAGGGGTTGACCAAAACGGTTTTGGCCTGGTAGCCTCCATTAAAAAAGGGCGTGCTATCCTCTCCTTCCCGTTGATGGAACTGCTGCCTGCCGAAGAAGAACAGGAAGAGGCAAAAGCGCTGCAGGATTACCGCTACTGGGCTGACTTTATGTTACTCTGACGTTTCATTCCTGATCTGTCCGGCAACGGAGTCTCGCCATTTGTGCGTAAAAGCGCCGGAGGCCTGTGGCCTACTTTTTCTAATTGCCTGGCATACTTTTCCCCTTCCACTGTGGCAGAAAAGGTATAGTCGCCCTGCGGGAAGCTGGAGGTTTCCCAACTGATTTTTGCACCGGGCCTGATTTCGGTTTTAAAAAGCGGCCGTCCCCAACTGTCTTTTAGCGTAAGCGCTACGAGCTCCTTACCATCGTTGGTGATCGTCAAAGAGTCGGCGAATGGATTGGGAAACACCTGAAGCTCATTCGGAAGATGCTCAGCGTCCACAAGGAAGGACTCTTCGTAAAAACCTGCCTCTAATACGCTGTCCGGCAAAATCGGCTGCGGCTGTTGTACCATCGCAGCGGGCACCGGAGCAGCAACCGTATCAACAATCTCCGGAAAAGCCTGCCCCCGCAGCGTGTAATCCACCGCAGAAAGCAGAGAGTAGCGAGGGTCAAAAGCATCGCGGCCCACCTCCCAGAGCATCAGCCCGCCGGCCTGCTCCATCGCCAGTTTGGTCTTTTTGATCACGGTATTGATGCCGTTGTAGTACACCCGCCCCATTTGGTCCACCCGCGCATACACGGGGTCCCGCTCAATAATCTGCGCATAGTTTACGGATCGTACCCGCTGCTGCGTAAAGTCCCAGCCGTAGAATGGCAGCCCCAGGATCAGCTTGTGTT
>CAJXXJ010000504.1 GCA_913062745.1 uncultured Phaeodactylibacter sp. | reverse complement strand
CATCACCGGTTTCATCATTGCCAATCCGCCGGCGCTGATGTCCGGCTCGGAAGCCAGCAGTCAGTTCTGGTTTGGCAAAGTGCGCTTCGTCCACTTTGCGACGGCTTATATTTTTGTAGCCATTATGATCCTGCGCATCTACTGGGCGTTTATGGGCAACCGGTACGCAAGCTGGCGGGCGTTTATCCCGATGACTAAAAAGGCGATCAAAAACATACAGCACGTACTGCGGGTGGACATCCTGCTGGGCGTTGACAAAGAGCACCGGCTGGGCAATATCGCGATCGGCCATAATGCAGTGGCCGGCTCTTCTTATTTGATTATGTTTTTCTTCGCACTCGTAATGATCGTTACCGGCTTTGGCCTGTACGAGCCCATGTCGGATTTCTTCTTCGCTGAACTTTTCGGCTGGGTGGTACCGATATTCGGCAGCGACTTCACAGTGCGCCTCATTCACCATGTGGTAACCTGGCTGATGATCCTCTTCGTGATCGTCCACGTCTATCTCGTGTTTTATCACGACTGGCTGGAAGGCAGAGGCGAGGTATCGTCTATGTTCAGTGGTTACAAATTTGTCCTTAAGGACCGCATCAGGTCAGAAGACTTGCTGGAAACGGACGAGCAGACCGGACCGCCCGAAAAGCGGGAAGAGCCCCGCCCAACCCGCCCGGAGGCGGAAGAGGAGGAAGTGGCCGCCCGGAACGGGGTTGCCTCCACACCGCTGATGCGGAATAAGGACGACTAAAAAAGAAGGCAAAGCAGCCAAAAAATATCCGGCTGCTTTGTTTCTTGCGCTTCCTTTTGTCAGCAATAACCAAAAGCTCAACGCAAAGCCATGCGCACAATAGAAAACACACTCAGCCGGCGGCTCAGCCCGGCTCCGGACGGCAGCAGCAGTAATGATATCCTGCTGTTAGGCATCGGAAATTTCCTGATGGGCGACGAAGGGGTCGGCGTACAGTTCATTCACCGGCTGGCCGAGCAGGATATTCAGTTTCCCAATACAGACATCATGGACGGTGGCGTGGGCGGCTTTACCCTTATGGGCCATTTCGATGCCTACGATAAGGTCATTTTTGTCGACGCCACTATGGATGGCAAGCCACCCGGCACCATCTCCCTGATCAAACCCCGCTTTTCCTCCGATTTCCCGAAAGGGCTGACGGCCCACGATTTCGGGCTGAAGGATATGGTCGAGTCTATGTTTTTACTCGGCCGTGTGCCGGAGCTTTACCTCATCACGATTTCCATAGCAGAGATCAAGCCGATGTGCGTAGAGCTGAGCCCGGCTGTAGCCGAAAGCATGCAGGAGCTGGAGCAACAGGTAACGCAGCTCATCGGGCAGTTGACAGCAGCGGAGGACAGCCAATGACCGGACATACTTTTCACATCCACATTCGGGGAATGGTACAGGGGGTAGGCTTTCGGCCCTTTGTGTATAAACTTGCACAAGAACGGCAGCTCACCGGCTGGGTCAATAATACCAATACCGGCGTGCACATCCGCATCAACGCCGCAGAAACAGACGCCCGAAACTTCCTGCAGGAAGTGCTCGACAAGGCCCCGGCGCATTCCATCATCACCGGCCACAAACTGGAGCAAGTGCCTCACGAGCCGTTCTCCGGCTTCCACATCGTCAACAGCGTAGCGGAAACGGAGGGAGAACTGCTGCTTACGCCGGACTTCGGGCTTTGCGCCAAATGCCGCCGCGATATTCAGGAGCGCCTCAATAAACGCTTCGGGTACGCCTTCACCACCTGCACCCACTGCGGGCCACGCTTTTCCATCATCCGTCAACTGCCCTACGACCGGGAGCGGACCGCTATGGCGGAATTTGAAATGTGCTCCGATTGTGAGGCGGAATACCATAGCGTGGAAAACCGGCGCTATTACTCCCAAACCAATTCCTGCCCCAACTGCGCGGTAAAACTTTCGCTTTACGACACCACCCAAAAAAAGGATCAGGAGGGCTTCAGCCAAGCAGCCATGATTGATGCCGTTGTGCGTGCCTGGGAACAGGGAAAAATCGTAGCCATCAAGGGAATAGGCGGGTACCTTTTGACCTGCGATGCAGAAAACCGGAAAACCATCCAACAACTGCGCCGCCGCAAACAACGGCCGGGCAAACCGCTCGCGCTCATGTACCACGACCTCTTCATCCTGGCCGAAGACCTGGATGTCAGCGCCACGGACATGGTCGCGCTGCAGGAGCCAAGCGCTCCGATTACCTTGCTGACGCTCAAAGAAGACCCTCTTTCCGCTATTCCATTTGAAGAAATTGCCCCGGGCCTCTCCCGGGTAGGCGCAATGCTGCCCTACACCCCGCTGTACGATTTGCTGCTCCGCAAATTCGGGCGCCCGATAGTCGCCACAAGCGGCAACCTCAGCGGCAGCCCCATTCTGTACGAAGACGCCCCGGCCATCGAGTACCTCTCCCCTATTGCTGACCAGATCCTGCTGAACAACCGGGACATCGTCATGCCGCAGGACGACAGTGTGATCCTGCACTCGCCCATGCAGCAACAGCCTATTGTGCTCCGCCGGTCGCGCGGGCTTGCGCCCAACACCATGCAGCGTATAGGCACCGCCACCACCCTGCTGGCTACCGGGGCTTCGCTGAAAAGCAGCATCGCCTACGCCGCCAACCGCAATGTATACCTCAGCCAGTACCTGGGCGATACCGAAAACTACGAGTCGCAACGCAGCTACGAGCGCGTACTGCAGCACTTCCTGGACTTGTTTGGGAAACAGCCGGAAGCCATCGCCTGTGATCTTCACCCCGCTTATTTCAGCACCGACAAAGCGCAGGAGCTGTCCCGGGAGTGGGGTACGCCCCTGGTAAAGGTGCAACACCATATCGCGCATTTTTACGCACTCATGGGGGAGCATCAACTGCTGGAGTCCGAACAGCCCATGCTGGGCTTTATCTGGGATGGCACCGGGCTGGGCGAAGACGGCAACATCTGGGGGGGCGAGTGTTTCCGTTACGAAGACGGATTTGTCAGGCGGCTTAGCCATATCGGCTATTTCGATTTCCTGCTGGGCGATAAAATGCCACGGGAGCCGCGCATTTCAGCCCTGGCTATTGCCAATGCGCTGCCGGAAGCGGAAGACGAGCTGCGTGCGTTATTTACCGGGCAGGAATGGTCCATTTACCAGCAGATGCTGAATACGCCAATCCATCTGCAGTCCTCCAGCGTGGGCCGCCTGTTTGATGCCGCCGCTGCCTTATTGCTGGGCACCGGTACACAAACCTACGAAGGCGAAGCGGCGATGAGGCTGGAAGCTCAGGCGCATCATTATTTCCGGCGGAACTTCCCGAAGCGGGAGCTTTCTTACCTGTACGATCGGGAAATGCCTGCCCATTTGCCCCGTTTTTTGCTGCAGGAATTGCTCAGGGGTAAAACCGCAGGAGTAGAAATACCGGTACTGGCCGCCCGCTTTCACCTGACCTTAGCCGATTATGTGGGGCGGGTTGCAGAACAGGCCGGAGTAGAGCGCCTCGGCTTTAGCGGCGGCGTTTTCCAAAATGCCTGGCTGGCAGACCTGATACAGCGGTTTTTGGGCAACCAATTTGAGCTGTATTTCCACAGCAGCCTCCCGCCAAACGATGAGAATGTGGCGTTCGGCCAGCTGATGTACCTTGACAGGAAACGGTGAGTGGATATAGGCGCAAACGAAATTGTCGCAACAGCAAAAATGATTGCATCAGGCTTACGCCAGTAAGACCTACCCGTTGAGGTCAATTATAGGATTTTGACTTTCAATGCTCCACTATTGGGTGTAAATGTATGACTCTACCTGGCTGCGCCAGTCAGACAGGTTCTCCGAATCCTTAGATCTTGACATGCGGAGCATCGTC
>CAJXXJ010000503.1 GCA_913062745.1 uncultured Phaeodactylibacter sp. | reverse complement strand
TTCTTTCTTTTTTTTCTTTCTCTTTCTTTTCCTGCTCCGCTTGTTGAGAGGGGCGGGTGCCAATCACCAACTGATCAGCTTGTTCTTTGATAGCGATGGACTTCTTGAAAGCGTTGAGCAGCTCTGCGTACATTTCCTCAGAAATCTTCGCAGTTGGCTTGTTTTCCACATCCTCAAACCCTTTGTCGTGAAGATGTTCCACGATGGTAGAGGTGCCAACGTTCAGTTCCTTTGCTATCTTAATTAGACGTTTCGCCATTATAAATTTTTAGTACTAACACAGCATTTGCAGACAGGCGAAAGCTTTATGCGATGGCTTTAATCCTTTACATTTCCTATTATCTCATTTTGATGAATAAAATAAAAGGCGACATACACAAGCTTTGCCCGCCAAAATCAAAAAACATAAAATCCAGAAGTCCTCGAAGCGGTAAAAACCTCCTGAACAACTACAAAGATAAGAGAATACTAACTAAACAGTAACTCTTAAACTAAGAAACAGGAAATTTTGCCGGAATCGAGGCTTTCCTCTTTCCGCTTCATTCCAACGAACACAAAGAATTGAAAAAGAGTTCGATTTGTGCCCGTTAATGCCAATTTACTTCAAAAGGGCAGTAGGGGCAGCAGTGCTGCTGCCCTCTGCCTCAGGTTATTCTTCAAATTCGGCAGCCAGGATGCCCAGCACCTCGTCCACCGTCTCTTCCTCTAAATCCGTACGGCGCAGCAGCTCCTGCTTGCTAAGCTCCAGTACAGAACGGGCTGTATCGCAACCGATTTCTTTAAGCGCATCGATTACCCAGCTATCAATTTCATCGGAAAATTCTTCCAGGTCGACATCGTCGATTTCAATCTCCTCCACAACGTTCCGGTACACATCAATTTCGTAGCCGGTCAGGCGGCTTGCCAGTTTGATATTGGTACCTCCCTTGCCGATAGCCAGTGAAACCTGATCAGGCTCAAGGTAGACCTCCGCGCGCATGTTTTCCGTATCCAGGTCTATTTTAGTCACCTTGGCCGGAGTCAGCGCCCGCTGAATGAACAGGCTGTCATTGGTCGTATAGTTGACGATGTCAATATTCTCATTGCGCAGTTCCCGAACGATGCCGTGAATACGTGAGCCTTTCATGCCCACACAGGCACCTACCGGGTCAATGCGGTCGTCGTAAGACTCTACGGCTACCTTCGCCCGGTCGCCCGGTATGCGCTCAATGCGCTGCACGGTAATCAGCCCGTCTTCAATTTCCGGCACTTCCTGTTCCAGCAGCTTTTCCAGGAAGAGGCTATCGGTGCGGGACATGATAACGGCCGGGTTGTTGTTGCGCATCTCCACGCTCTTGATCACACCGCGTACCATATCTCCCTTGCGGAAAAAGTCGCCACGGATAGTCTCGCTGCGGGGGAGTACAAGCTCGTTGTTGGTGGAATCGTCCAGCACCAGGAATTCCCGCTTGAGGATCTGATGTACTTCACCCACCACTACCTCACCGATACGCTCGCTGTAGCTGCGGTAGATTTCGTCTTTTTCCAGCTCCATAATCCGGGAGATCAGCGTCTGACGCGCCGCCATAATAGCACGGCGGCCAAAGTCCTCCAGGTGCAGCTGCTCGTAGCATTCCTCGCCAATCTCGTAGTCTTCGTCAATAGACAGCGCTTCCGAGATGGAAACCTGAGAACGGTCATCCGTCACCTCTCCGTCCGGCACGATTTCGCGTACCCGCCACAGTTCAAGGTCACCTTTTGTAGTGTTGACGATGACATCAAAGTTTTCGTCCGTACCGTATTTCTTGCGGATCAGCGTGCGGAACACATCTTCCAGCACCCGCACCATGGTGGGACGGTCTATGTTTTTCCCGGTCTTAAAGTCCGAGAACGTTTCCACCAGATTCATCATGGCTTCCTATCGTTTAAAAGGTTATTTTAACTTTAGTTTCAGCGATGCTGTTGAAGTCGATCTCCGTCTCCACCAGCTCGGTTTTCTTGCGTTTGCCTTCCTTCACGCGCACTTTTTCTTCCAGTACGATGCGGTCTTCCTCCACGTCTTTTAGAATGCCGGTGCGCTTACCGCCGTCTTTCAGCTTGACCTCCACCTTGCGGCCTACATTTTTAGGGTACTGCCGCTGCAGCATAAGAGGGCGGCTGACTCCCGGAGAGCTAACCTCCAGCACGTACTTTTCGCCGAGCCACCGCTCTTCGTCGAGGTACTCTTCCAGATAGCGGCTGATTTTCTGGCACTGTTCGAAGCTAATGCCGAAGTCACTGTCCAGAAAAACCTCCAGCTTGTTGTTAGCGTGCAATTTCAGGTCTACCAAAAAGCAGTCGGAAAAGGCGTCTTCGCGGAATTTTTCTTCCAGCAAGCTTGTGATTTTATCTTCTACTTCTACCACGCCGGGTCTGATTTTCAAATTATCGTTGCTCGTTTCCCATACGGGCAACAAAAAAGGGAACGTTTTGGCGTTCCCTCTTTCGAGTTGCGTTCATCTGTGTGCAAATATAGGGCTTTAATTTCTGAAAAGCAAGCGCTTGTGCAGTAGGGATGTGTTTTCTGTTTTTACATTTGCCTGCCCAACCAGGCAGAGGTATATTTGTTAAAGGCAAAAACGAATTGACATGAATATAGATGAGCTGCTGCACCGGGCACTGCAGCGTGAAGCCCTGTCCGTAGAAGAAGGCGTGTTCCTTTTTGAAAATGCTTCCACCGCAGAATTGATGTACGTGGGCAACAAACTTCGGCAGCAGCACGTGCCGAATGATGTGGTCACCTGGATCATCGACCGCAACTCCAATACCACCAACGTATGTATCGCAAACTGCAAATTCTGCAACTTCTACCGCCGCCCCGGCCACGGGGAATCCTACATTACAAGCATAGAAGAGTACAAGCAGAAGATCGATGAGCTCTTCAGGTACGGCGGCCGTCAGCTGCTGCTGCAGGGTGGGCACCACCCGGATCTGGGGCTGAGCTTCTACGTTGACCTCTTCCGGCAGCTCAAGGAACTCTATCCGGAACTTAAACTGCACGCCCTCGGCCCGCCTGAGATCGCTCACATCGCCAAACTGGAAAGCATGCCGCACTACGATGTGCTCGTAGCCCTGAAGGAAGCCGGGCTGGACTCCCTGCCGGGTGCCGGAGCGGAAATCCTGAGCGACCGGGTACGCCGCCTCATCTCCAAAGGTAAATGCGGCGGCCAGGAATGGCTGGACATTATGCACGCTGCCCACCGGGCAGACCTGACGACTTCGGCTACCATGATGTTTGGCCATATCGAGACCAATGAAGAGCGTATAGACCACCTCGTGCGGATCCGCGAAGTGCAAGCCAAAAAACCGGAGGGCGCTACCGGCTTCATTGCGTTTATCCCCTGGCCGTTCCAGGACGAGGATACTATTCTGAAACGCATCAAGCGGGCCCGCAACACCTGCACCGGCGATGAGTACGTCCGCATGATTGCCATGAGCCGCATCATGCTGCCCAATGTCACAAATATTCAGGCTTCCTGGCTTACGGTGGGCAAGCAGGTGGCACAGATGTGCCTGCACGCCGGCGCTAACGACTTTGGTTCTATCATGATTGAAGAAAACGTCGTCTCTGCAGCCGGCGCCCGCTTCCGCTTTACCGCGGATGGTATTCAGGAGGCTATCCGTGAGGCCGGCTTCCGCCCGCAGTTGCGCACGCAGGAATACGAATACCGCGACCTCCCGGAGGATATGGTCAACCAGGAACTTGACCGCAAAGCGATGATTGTAGACTAATCAATTCATTTGCCGCAGAGCGGCATCAAACATATTCAGGGGGTGTTTGCCATTGGTGCAGGCACTCCCTTCTTATTCATTCACACAGTCAGCCCGCCCGTTTAGGTAATTCC
>CAJXXJ010000502.1 GCA_913062745.1 uncultured Phaeodactylibacter sp. | reverse complement strand
GTAGTAGTCGATCAGCAGTTTGAGGGCATTGCCCTGTGCTTCATTCTCTGCTACTTCCACGGCTTTTTCCAGCCAGAATACGATCTGCTCAATCGCCGCGCTGTAGCGGCCGCCGATGTGCCAAACGGCTTCTTCCAGTTCGCCGGATACATTGCGCACCAGCGTGGAGTTCAGGCCCATGGAGACGCGCTCGTTGGCTAGTTCTGACTTCTTTTTCGCGTAGAATGCTTCCGCTTCTGCCTGCGTGACATCCGGGCCGTAGAAGTTGACCGCGGAGGCCAGCACCAGGTCATCGGCGCTCTGATCGATTTTTTTGTTGTCAAATTCCGGGTCGAACATGGCGCGCAGCGCTTCCGGCGACAGCTCGCTGCCCACTGCATTGGCTACTTCCTGAAAGTATTCCCGGGAGAAGCCCGGTTGGAACTTGTCGTTGGAGTAATGGTGGTGGATACCATTGGAGAACCAGACATTTTTTGCGTAAAGCATCAGTTCCTTCCATTCTTCCCGTTCGCGGTCTCCTTCGTATTCCGCCACGATCTTATCCAGCGCCTGACGTATAGCCAGGTTGTGGCGGTAGTTTTGATCGTACATGATATCACGGCCTGCCAGCCCGGCCTGCGTAAGGTAGTACACCAGCTTTTTCTGCTGCAGGCTCAGTTGGTCAAAGCCCGGCACCCGGTAGCGGATGATTTTCTTGTCGGCAAAGGCCTCAGCCTGATACTGAAAGCTGCTATCCTCAGCGGTGGTAGAATTTGGTTCGGCGGTAGTTTCATCGGTCTGCACTTGCTGCCCACAGGAAAAGAGCAGGGTGGCAAAGCCCAGAGCGAAAAGCAATTGTTTGATCATAATGATATTTAGAATTGATGGTTTTCGTAGAATCAGCGGCGGCACTGCAGCACAGCCCATGCATCTTCAGACTGCCAGGGCACAGCAGCTTGCGCAAAACCGGCCTTTCTGAGCCAGTCCAGATGGTCGTTGATACTGTCGGGAAAGTCGAGGGAAGCGTGGTGGTCCATGACGTGGGCCCACTCCTCATCGGTGGTTCCGAGGGCCCGGGCACCGGCTTCCCAGTGCTGCATGACCGCTTGGTTATGCGCTTTATTTTTGCGGTCGATGCACAGGTCGGATAGGGTAAAATAGCCGCCGGGGCGCAGCCAGTGGTATATTTTTTGGAAAACAGCGGCTTTCTCCGGCCCTTTGAGGTGGTGCAGGGTGATACCAGCCGTGATGAGGTCGAAGTGTTGTTCGGGCAGCGCTGCTTCCTGAAAGAAAGAGGTGACGGTTTCCAGTTGGAGCTTCCCGCCGAAGCGTTGTTCGCAGAGCTGCAGCATGTCCTCCGAAGCATCGAGCAAGGTATACGCAGCATCCGGATACCGCTGCATCAGCAGTGCGGTGACGTTGCCGTTGCCGCAGCCCAGGTCCAGTATACGTTCGGGCTTAAAGCCAGCAGGCAAAAACTCCATCAGGCCGCCGGTAAGCTGACGGTAGTGGGGCAGCCAGCGGGAGATAACCTCCGTGTAGCGGCCCGACAATTGGTTAAATTCTTCCCGTACTTCCATAATTTACGCAGTTGTTCTGGTAAATTTATGGAAATCTTGCGAGCAAACCGCATTGAATTCGTTATTCGCTGCCAGGGATAGTTTTTCGTTCTACAGCAAAACGGTGTGTATCAGAACAAGCCTGCCAGAATAGCCAGAGCCTCCGCTACGATCCACCAAAGCAGCACAACGGCCAGCACGAAAATGACAATCAGGGCGACGATGACCCCCACGACGATGCCGCGGCCGCTGCCCTGATGTTTGCCTTCTTCGTAGTGCTCTTTCAGCAGGCGGAGGTTACGGCGGTTGGCTTTGAAGCCCAGGTCGAACAAGTCGCCGAGTATAGGCACACTGCCAACGATAGCATCAACGGCCACATTCAGTATCATTCTGGCTACCACGCTGCCGCTGGCCCCCTTGCGGGCCATGACGACCACCAGGCCGCCGGACAGCAGGAAGCTGACCAGGTCGCCGGCGTAGGGCACCAGCCCGATGATAAAGTCCGCGCCAAAGCGGATGTTGGTCCCGGGAATTCGGTATCGGGTATCCAAAAAATCAGAGGCGCGGTCCAGCCACGGAAATTCTTCTTGTGTTGTTGTTTTCATGGTTTGAGGTTTCGAACGGGGGGAATTTAGTACCCCAAAATTTTGAGCATCTGCTCCGCAGATTGCTCCGGCTGGTAGAGTTCATCTACCAGGTTGCCCTGCCCGTCCCGGTACACGATGATGTGCTTAGGGGCGGGGATAAGGCAGTGTTTGATGCCGCCGTAGCCACTGATCGAGTCCTGATAGGCACCCGTGTGGAAGAAGCCCAGATAGAGCCGCTCTTTGTCATCCTCCGGGTAAGCCGGCAGGTAGACCTGGCTTTCGTGTACTTCCGAGTTGTAGTAATCGGAATTATCACAGCTCAGCCCGCCGATATTGACCCGGCGGTACTCGTTCTGCCACTTATTGATGGGCAGCAGTATGAAGCGCTCTCCGATTCCCCAGGTATCCGGCAGCGTGGTCATGAGCGAATTATCGATCATATACCACATCTCTGAATCGTTTTGAAGCTTTTGCCCCAGCACAGAGAAAATAGTAGCGCCGCTTTCGCCCACCGTGTATTTACCGAATTCCGTGAAAATGTCCGGCTCCGGTATTTCTTCTTCTTCGCAGGCCTGTGCAATCAGCCCGACGATTTCCTTGACCATATACTTATAGTCGAACTCAAAGCCCAGGCTGTTGCGGATGGGCATACCACCGCCGATATTGATGGCGTGCAGGTGCTCGCTCTCCCGCTTCAGGTCGCAGTACAGCTTGATGGCTTTTTTCAGCTCCCCCCAGTAGTAGAGCGAATCCTTGATGCCGGTATCCACAAAAAAGTGCAGCATGCGCAGCCGGAATTTATCATTCTCCCTGATGCGGGTGCGGAAAAAGTCCATTACATCAGCGTGTCGGATGCCCAGGCGGGAGGTATAAAACTCAAAATTCGGCTCTTCCTCGGTAGCTACGCGCAGGCCGATGTTGCAAATGCCCTTGACGTGTTTTTCGTAGTAGCGCAGCTCGTTCATATTGTCGCAGACCGGGATGACGTTCTCAAAGCCGTCGTTGATCAGGCCGACAATGCGCTGCAGGTAGCCCTCTGTCTTAAAACCATTGCAGACGATGATGTTCTGCTTGCTCACTTTTCCGCGCTTGTGCAGCCGGCGAATGAGGTCAATATCGAAGGCGGAAGAAGTTTCAATCTCCACATCGTGCCGCAGTACTTCATTGAGCACATGGCTAAAGTGGCTGCTCTTGGTACAGTAGCAGTAATGATATTTCCCCCGGTAGCCCATCGCCTTCATAGCTCGGGTAAACATATTTCGGGCTTTCTTGATCTGAGAGCCTATTTTAGGCACGTAGGTAAGCTTCAGGGGCGTACCATATTTCTCAATCAGATAAATCAGTGGGACGCCGTTAAAGACGAGGTAGCCATTTTCGATATCAAAGCCCTCCTGCGGGAAGTAGAAGGTCTGATCGATCAGGTCGAAATAACGGTTGGTTGCAGCCAATTTTGCAGTATTTAGGTATTGAAAACGAAGCCTGTCGGCTAAAGCCGAGCAAAAGTAGGCGGAATCGGCAATAATCTAAAGAGGAAAGCGGAATAAATGTTTGCCAGTAAAGCAATCTCCTGTTTGGAGAAGTCCCGCCGCGGCCCGTACTTTGCCTTAAAAATTGTTTATGATGGAACAACCCGATGCGCTGCGGCTCGTAGCTGAATTTCACCGCACCTTTAAACACCCGATTCTCGAGGCCCCCGGCATACCGGAGGAAAGCCGTTGCCAGCTGCGGGTAGCTTTGCTTT
>CAJXXJ010000501.1 GCA_913062745.1 uncultured Phaeodactylibacter sp. | reverse complement strand
AGCCAGCGCGTTTTCTGGCTTTGCACCCTTTAGGGATGGGGCAAACAAAGGCAGAAAACGCGATTTGAATAGTTACTATCCAAGTTTAATTTACCATTAATTCCGGCCTTGGCCGTGCTGCACGCCGGTAGTCCGGCCAAAGCTTATTATCTTGGGAGTTCATCAAATTAACTGAAACCAGGACAATATGTCAGAAAAAAAGAACACCTTACCACGCGTGGCCTATTTCTGTATGGAGTACGGCCTCGACAACCGATTTAAAGCTTACGCCGGAGGCCTGGGTATTCTCGCTGGCGACTACATGAAAGGGGCCAAACAGTACGATTACCCCATCGTCGGCATCGGCATCAAATGGAAGCAGGGCTATACCGATCAGTTCATAGGCGAAGATGGCAAGCCGTATGATTCCTACAAGAACTACGATTACGACTTCATGGAGGACACCGGTATTTCCGTGCCGGTGACGATCCGCGGGCGGAATGTACAGTGCAAAGTCTGGAAACTCGATGCTTTCGACAACGCCCCCCTCTACCTGCTCGATACGGATGTGCCGGGCAATGAGGACGCCTGGATCACCGGGCAGCTGTGCGGATGGTTTGGCGAAGAGCGCATCGCGCAGGAGATGGTGCTGGGCGTAGGCGGCATCCGGGCGCTGCGTTCGCTGGGCATCGAGGTAGACACCTACCACTTCAACGAAGGGCACGCCTTGTTTGCCGGCTTTGAGCTGATGCGCGAAAAGATGGAGGACGGCATGACCTTCGAGGAAGCCTGGAAGGCCAGCCGCGAACAGATTGTTTTCACCACCCACACGCCGGTTATTCAGGGCAACGAAAGCCACCCCGTGGACCGGCTGATATACATGGGCGCCAATCTGGGCATGAAACCGAGTCAGCTGCGCCGCCTGGCGGGCGACCCCTTCAATATGACGGTGGGCGCGCTCCGCTTATCGCGAAAATCCAATGCCGTAGCCCAGCTGCACGGCGAAACCGCCAACAAGATGTGGGCGCACATCCACGGGCGCTCCGATATTGTGGCGATCACCAACGGCATCCACCGCAATACCTGGGTGGACTCCGCTATGCTCGATGCGGCCGAGAAAGGCGGCGACCTCTGGGAGCCCCACCAGAAAAACAAGCGGGCGCTGCTCGAGCTCATCAAACGCAAAAATGGCGTCAAGCTGGACGAAAACAAGCTGCTCATCGGCTTCGCCCGCCGCTCGGTCCCCTACAAGCGCAGCGATCTGATTTTTTCCGACCCGGATACTATCGCGCCTTACCTGAAGGATGGCAAAATACAGATTGTCTTCTCCGGCCGTGCCCACCCGCTCGATGATACCGGCAAGGCTATCGCGGCCAATCTGGTGCGCATGTCCGAAGAATACCCCAAAGCCGTCGTCTTTCTGGAAAATTACGATATGGAAATCGGCGCAGCCATCACCCGCGGCTCCGACCTGTGGCTCAACAACCCGCGCCGGCCTAAGGAAGCGAGCGGCACCTCTGGCATGAAAGCCGCGATGAACGGCGTGCTCAACCTCAGCGTGCTCGACGGATGGTGGCCCGAGGCCTGCGACCACGGCGTGAACGGCTGGCAGCTGGGCGATGCCTTTGAGAGCGAAGATGTGGAAGAACAGGATGCACACGACCTGGCAGCGCTGTACAAGGTACTGCTGGAAGAGGTGGTGCCTACCTACTACGAGAACCACAAAAAGTGGCTGGAAATGATGCAGGCCAGCATTCAAAGTACGCGGGAAGCATTTAGCGTCAAGCGCATGCTGGAGGAGTACTACGAGCTGCTCTATCAACAGTAAACAGATCAGCGGCAAGCTCCCTTTGTGATTTCCGGGGAGTTTGCCGTCTGAACAGTGAGTGGGTTTTCTTCATTATACCTAAGAGCAAAAGCCACAATCACTATGAAGCAAACCTACTTCACCCTGTTTCTTTTTTTCCTTTTTTCAAGCCTGCACGCGCAGTACAGCGAAGTTAAGCTGGACTTTGAGAGCAGCTACATCGGCGAAAACAACCCTTTGCCCTCCGAGCAAAACCTGCTGTTTTCCGGCAGTATCCCCTCCTATGTGGACCGTATTGAATTTCAGATTTTGCCCAGCCGCGGCAAGAAGCAGCGCGATCCGCTGCACACCGCTGTTTGGGTCCGCCCGCTCGGCAATGAAGATGCCACCTACAGCCTTCCGGTCAATTATAAACTACGCCCTTCCGCACAGTACGACATCCGTGTGGAATTCTTCACTGCAGTAGAGCCTGCTCAGCGGGAACAACTGATCAACCGCAGCCTCGAGCGCCTGCTGCTCTACCTCGACAGTCAGCAGGAGCCCAACGCCCGCGGCGTGGAATGGAACAAGCGCCCCAAGCGGCTGATAGAAGGCATGCAGGAGCTGATGGAAGAAGATTTAGCCGATTACCGCCCGCAGCCCGGTGCGTTTTCTGAGCTGGTGCGCCTGCGCCTGGAAAAAATGGAAGAGCTCAAAGTCCGCAAAGACAGTAGCTCACAATCCGCACTAATGCAGGAAAAAGCACTATTGACCCAGCTGCTGCAGTCTGAGCTGCCCGGCCTGCTGCCGGAGCGCATGTACCGCCTGGCTGATCAGCGCTACCTGGAAGACTGCCCGGCGGAGTCCAAAAAAGGGATGCTGTCCATTAATGCCGGCTACGGCGGCGTATACCTGAGCGGCGACTTCGGGGAAGACTTCCACTACGACAGCGCGCCTTACGTTGGTTTGTCTTTCCCCTTGGGCAATCAGGCCTTCGCGCCTCGCTTTTTCAGCAATACCTACCTCGGCTTTGGGGTATTCCTGGACAATCTGGAGAGCGCCAACGGGAAAGAACGCTCCGGCCCGGTCATCGGCCGCCCCATCTACGCCAGCCTCGATTACAAATTATTTCAGTTTGTTTATCTCAATGCCGGCGCTACGCTGCTGGAAGACAGCCGGGAGCGGGGCCAGGGCAGCGTGTTGCTCGTCCGCCCTTTTCTGGGCCTAAGCGCCAAAATCAATTTGTCGTTGAGCTTTGATCGTTAGTCTCAGTGTACAGGCGGATGTTTTCGGCCCACACTTGCCCCTTGTGCCGGTTCCACAGGTACAGCTTGAACTCAGTGCGTGGTAGTGGCTGAAAACCCAGTGGGTATCGGGCAAGCAAGCGGAAGGGCTTATCCCCGTTTTTGGCGTAAGCCTTTACAGGAATGCCCTGCCAGTAATCTGCAGCTTCACAGCTGAGCACCCACAGCCCGTCGCCCTGCCCGTCCCAGCGCAAGCGGGCATCGAGCCATACCGCCTGCGTACCCGGCGGCAGTTCTTCTCCGCGGAAGCTAATGGAACGGCCAAACTCTTCGGTGGTGTACTGTGCGCCTTCCGGGCTTTCCGCAAAGGGGAATTCTGCCAGCAGGGACACAGCATCCGGCAGCCCGCCCGCCGGATGATAAGCATGGTACTGAAAAAAGGTATCCGCCCAGGTGGTGTCGGCCCGGAGGCTGAAAGCCAGAAGCTGCTGAAGCCCCACCGTGGGGCTGTCTACAGGCGCAATGAGCAGTGCCGGCTCTGACTCCCCCTGCAGCAGTGCACCGAGCTGGCCCTGCTGCAGGTAGCGTGCCTGCGGGCGTTGCTGCGGCGGCAAGAGGACCGGGCTAATGCGATGGGCTAACAGGTACGGATTTCGGCCGGTGCGGCGCGCAGCATAATCTATGTTTTCCACCAACGCCCTGCGGTAAGCTGGCCGGGGGCGCAGCAACAGCAAACTGTGGTAGGCAGGCTGCCCGTAGAGGTGCTGCACTTCGTACTTTTCCCAGTCGGCAAAGCGGTTGGGATGGTTGGTAAAAACGAACAGGCTGTCAGCCTGCCTCAGCAGTAAGCTGTCGGGATCGCGGTCCTG
>CAJXXJ010000500.1 GCA_913062745.1 uncultured Phaeodactylibacter sp. | reverse complement strand
CTCGAGCGGGAGCTGATCGCCCTTTGCGCCGTAGATATCCTCAAGGGGGAAGATGCAGCGCAGTACGATGGCTATGTGGCAGCAGGCGGCACAGAGGCTAATATTCAGGCGGTCTGGATGTACCGCAATTACTTTATTAGAGAACAGGGGGCTCAGGCCGCTGAAATCGTGCTGTTATGCTCAGAAGACGCGCACTACTCTATGCACAAGGCCGCCAACCTGCTCGGACTGAAACTGCAAATGGTAGCTGTTCAAAAAGACAGCCGGCAGATCACTCCTGCAGCAGTCAAACAGGCGGTTCAGGAGGCGCAGTCCCGGGGCGGCACACGCTTCATTGTTGTGGCAAATATGATGACCACCATGTTTGGCTCGGTGGATGACCCGGGCACCTACGAAGAGGCGCTGGAGCAGGCCGGGCTGCCGTGGGTACTGCATGTCGACGGAGCGTACGGCGGCTTTAGTTATCCCTTTTCCAAAGTGCCGCATAAGCTGGACTTCAGCAACCCCAAGGTGAATTCCTTCACCCTGGATGCGCACAAAATGGTGCAGGCTCCTTACGGAACCGGCATCTTTCTGGTCCGAAAAGGCTGGATGAAGTACGTTTACACCGAGGAAGCGCAGTATGTGCAGGGGCTGGATGCTACCCTGAGTGGCAGCCGCTCTGGTGCCAACGCGGTAGCCGTTTGGATGATTTTGATGACTTACGGCCCGCACGGCTGGTTCGAGAAAATCCATATACTCAACTACCGTACAGACTGGCTGTGCCGGCAACTGGAACAACGGGCGATCCCGTTTTTTCGCCAGCCGGGCTCCAATATTGTGACCATCCGAAGCGGGGCGGTGCCGGAAGCAGTTGCCCGAAAGTTTGCCCTTATCCCGGACAGCCACCACGAGCCATCCTGGTACAAGGTCGTAGTGATGGACCATGTGACCGTGGATCGGTTGGAAGAACTGGTGGCCTGCCTTTAACAGGCTGCAGGCATCACCTTATGGAATCAGCAAACTGCTGTCGCCGTAGCTCAGGAAGCGAAAGTCGTTCGCCAGCGCAAAATCGTAAGCCTTTTTCCAGTCCTCCCCGATCAGCGCAGCAATCAAAAGCAGCAAGGTAGACTTGGGTTGGTGGAAATTGGTGATCAGCCCCTTGCAGAAGCGGAATTGATAGCCGGGCGCAATGATCAGTTGCGTATACCCCTGCAGCACATCAATCTGCTGCTCCTCCATCTGCCGGGCGATTGCCTGCAGGGCCTCTTCCGGGCTCGGGGTAGGTTTATCTTCGTAAGGCATCCACTGCTGTACATTGATGTGTGGCTGTTCAGTGCCCCGCCACAGCGCGCAGCCATGCCAATATAGGCTTTCCAGGAGGCGCATTGAGGTCGTGCCTACCGGGATTACCGGGCGCTTTTCCTCTACTGCTGTGCGGAGCTGCTCCAGTACAGATCGCTGCAAATAGATCGACTCCTCATGCATGTGATGGTCTGCGAGCTGTTCCGCGCTGACTGGTTTGAAGGTGCCTGCGCCCACATGCAGCGTTACAAAAGCGCGCTGCACCCCCTCTTCGTCCAGCCCTCTAAGAACCCGGTCGGTAAAGTGCAGCCCGGCTGTCGGGGCGGCCACAGACCCTTTCTCACGTGCGTAAACGGTTTGGTAGCGCTCCTCATCGGAAGCTTCCGTCTGCCGGTTAAGGTAGGGTGGCAGCGGGATGATGCCGCCCGCTGCCAGCAATTCTCCAAATGCAAGAGCAGGGTTATCCCAGGAGAATTCCACTTCGAAGGCACCGCTCAGCCGGCTCAGGCGCCGGGCGGTTAGGGTGGTGGGCCCCTGCGGCGTTTCTATGCGCTTGGTTATTTCACCGCTCTTCCAGCGGCGGTTGTTACCAACCAGGCATTTCCAGCTTACGGTGGAGCGGCTGGAAAAATTGCGCTGATACTCGCCTGGCTTCAGAGGCTCGAGGCAGAGTATCTCCAGGCGTTTGTCATTCGGCAGTTCGAAGTACAAGCGGGCGTGAATGACTTTAGTATCGTTGAAAAGCAGAAGGCTATTTTCCGGCAGCACGTCGGGCAGCTCGCGGAATATGCGTTCTTTTATTTCACCTTCCCGGTAAATCAACAGTTTAGAGGCATCACGCTCTTCCAGCGGGAATTTGGCAATCCGGTGCTCCGGCAGCTCATAGCTGTAGTCATTGATATTGATCGACTTCGGGTCGTTCGTCATGGGAGTACAGTAGCTCTGTTTATAGTGTATCGGGTTAGATTTTACACATCGTAGTTCAGTACAGGCGCCAGCCAGCGTTCGGCTTCTTCTACGCTCATGCCTTTACGCTCCGCATAGTCTTCCACCTGGTCTTTACTAATCTGCCCCAGTCCGAAGTACTTGGACTCCGGGTGGGCAAAGTACCAGCCGCTGACAGATGCGGTAGGGTACATAGCGTAGCTTTCCGTCAGAGAAATTCCAATGCGGTTTTCGACGTCGAGCAGCTTCCAGAGGGTGCCTTTTTCGGTATGTTCCGGGCAGGCCGGGTAGCCCGGTGCGGGACGGATACCGGCATACTTTTCAGCGATCAGGTCATCGTTCTGCAGCGTTTCATCCGCCGCATAACCCCAGAATTCCTTACGCACCCGCTGATGCATACGCTCCGCAAAGGCTTCCGCCAAACGGTCAGCCAGGGCTTTAAGCATAATGGCGCGGTAGTCGTCATGGTCTTCTTCAAACCGCTTTACGTGCGCTTCTATGCCTTCGCCGGCAGTCACAGCGAATGCGCCAATGTAGTCTTCGCCCTTTTCCCGGGGGCGCACAAAATCAGCCAGGCTAAGATTGGGCTGGCCGGGGGCCTTCTTGCGTTGTTGCCTCAGATGGTGCAGCAGCGCCTGAACTTCTTCCCGGCTCTCGTCAGTGTACACCGCAAGGTCATCATCATTTATCGCGTTGGCAGGGAATAGCCCGACCACCGCCCGGGCGCGCAGCCATTTTTCATCAATAATCTGCCGCAGCATACTGCGGGCATCGTTGAACAGCTTCTGCGCCTCAGTCCCTACGGTCTCGTCTTCCAGTATCGCCGGATATTTGCCGGCAAGCTGCCAGCTGCTGAAGAAGGGTGTCCAGTCGATGTACTCGGACAACTCTTCCAGCGAATAATCGTCGAAGACCTGAATACCCAGTTTTTGGGGCTTAGCCGCCGGGCTGCTGTCCCAGTCGATACACAGCCGGTTGGCACGGGCATCTTTAAGGGTACGGTATTTTTTATTGGACTTACGGTTGCCACGCAATTCACGCACGCGGTCGTAGTCTTTTTTGATGTCGAGGATGTAATTGCTGCGGTTGTCCTCATCCTTATCAAGGAGGCGGCTTACTACGCCCACACTACGGCTCGCATCCAGCACATGCACCACGGGGCCCGAGTACTGCGGCTCCACCTTTACGGCGGTATGTGTCTTTGAGGTTGTCGCACCGCCAATCAGTAGAGGAGTGCTGAACCCCTGACGTTCCATTTCTTTAGCTACGTGCACCATTTCGTCGAGAGAAGGCGTAATGAGACCGCTCAGGCCGATGATGTCTGCGCCGGTTTCTCTGGCTTTCGCCAAAATTTTATCCGCCGGCACCATCACGCCCATGTCGATAACGTCATAATTATTACAGCCCAGCACAACGCCTACGATATTCTTGCCGATATCGTGCACATCACCCTTCACGGTAGCGAGCAGCACTTTGCCCTTGCTGCCCTCATCAGTGCCCGCCTTCAGCTCCTCGATATAGGGCGTCAGATAAGCCACTGCTTTTTTCATCACCCGCGCGCTTTTAACTACCTGCGGCAGGAACATCTTCCCGGCACCAAAGAGGTCGCCCACTATATTCATGCCATCCATCAGCGGGCCTTCGATTACAT
>CAJXXJ010000499.1 GCA_913062745.1 uncultured Phaeodactylibacter sp. | reverse complement strand
AAAAACAAACGGGGGCGCCGTAGGTGCGGCAATATAAAATGTAGAACGCGGAATGCCCCGCCCGCCGAAGCCTGGAGGCGAAGGTGGGTAAAATGTAAAAGGACATGCACGGCGTGCTGGCTGCGCCAGCTTCAGGTAGGGCTCAAGTTTGCTCCATAGCAAGCAGGGAAGCCAAATTTTCCCTAACTTAGACCAGCAAAGCAAAACCAAATACAGCATGAAAAACCTACTTCACCTCCTACTGCTCAGCAGCGTACTTTTCGCCTGCGAAGCTACCGAAAACAACGCGGCCGACACCACTGCCTCCAATGAAGAAAGCCAGCCGGCCGCCGAAGCAGCCGTCGAATACCAACCGATAGATACCGACGAAGCCCTCGTCGCTACTGCCCTGATGGCGGCTCCCAAGGCAAGCCGGGAAGGCGCCACGGTGATTGGCTACAATACGGCCGGCGAATTTGTCACCCTGCGCGAAGGCAACAATGAATTCATCTGCCTGGCCGACAATCCGCAGCAGGACGGCTTTAACGCTGCCTGTTACCACCGCAGCCTCGAGCCCTTCATGTCGCGCGGGCGGGCGCTGAAGGCGCAGGGCAAAAACGCTATGGAGATATTCGACATCCGGGAAGAGGAAGCGAAGGCCGGGACGCTGCAGATGGGTGATCCGGGCGCTACCCTGCACATTTACTACGGCCCGGAATCGGCCTACGACCCCGCTACCGGAGAAGTACAAAAGGCGCAGTACCGCTACGTGGTCTACATGCCCTTCGCCACCGCCGAATCTACAGGGCTGCCCGAGCGCCCCGTGGCGCCTAACCACCCCTGGATCATGGACCCGGGCACGCACCGGGCGCATATTATGATTACGCCTTTGGCGGAGGGGGAGTAGGCCAACAGAGGGGCAAGCATACATTGAGCATTTGATCACTCGTTGCGCCCTACAGCAAATCGGCAGGCATCGTCGTCACGCCCTCTGGTGTTATAAGGGCGGTGGCTGGACAGGGCAACAGATTATGGGTTAATACGTAGGTGAGACGGTCCGGAAAATGAAAATGTTTAACCAGATAAACAATATTTCTTATTTTTGTTTATTCGGTTAAACAAATTGTCATGCAGAAACTGTTCCTCCGTTCTCAGGCTGCTCTGCAGACCATTACGGCAGCGTAATGAATGGCGTCAGTGCAGCTAAGAGCCAACAGCTTGCCCGTCTGCTTTACGCCATTGCTTCTTCCCCTCCTTTCAAACCAAATATCAGCAAGTTGGCAGAGCGCCTGGGCTTAAGCCGCAACACGCTGCTACAATACCTGCAATTGCTGGAGCGTGCTGAGCTCATCGGTAGTCTGCGCACCTCATCGAAAGGGATAAGCGCCCTGCAAAAGCCTGACAAGCTTTATCTGAATAACCCGAATCTGATCTATATACTATCTCCACAATCCGCAGCCGTAGGCACGCTGCGGGAAACTTTTTTCTATAACCAACTTTCGGCGCTCACTCATCAGAAGGCGTTGACCGCTCAGCTGTTACTGCCGAAAAAAGGTGATTTTCTCTTTTCCACACCCGGTCAGGATATCTGGTTTGAAATCGGAGGGCCCAATAAGGAAGCCAAACAGATAGGTACAGCACCTAATCATTATGTGGTGGCCGATGCTGCCAGCACGGCACACCCGCAGCGTATTCCGCTCTGGATGTTTGGACTACTGTACTGAGCGCTTTAGGGTTTTGCTCTACAGCCTCAGTTACAAGCCTCCACAAATGTGCGGGTACCCCAATCTTCTGAAGGGCACAGGCTGCCCAAATCTTCATTTTCTCCTCCTGCTCACCGGGCTAAACCTTCCTTCCCTTCCACCCATTTATCGTATCTTCACCATAAAAACAGATGATGCTTCGCCTTTTTCCCGCTACCCTTTCAGCCATCCTCTTGCTCTGCTGCAGCCTGCAGGGCCATGCTCAGCGCCCCACAGAAGCCGGCAATTACGTTACCCTGCTACAGCTCTTTGAGGAATGGCGTTTTTTTGAGACGCCACCTGTACGGGACGGCGCACCGGATTACACTGCAGCTACCTTTAGCGTACGGCAGCCGATCTTCGAGGAGCTGCGCGAGCGGCTGATGGCCATAGATACGAGCGGGTGGGCCGTACCGCAGCGCGTCGACTGGACGCTGGTGTGGGCAGAGATGAATGGCTACGATTTCAACCAGCGCGTGCTGCAGCCCTGGGCGCGCGACCCGGCTTTCTACAAATCGCTCTGGACCTACCGCTCCGATGTGCCCGCCCACGAAGGGCCGACTCACCACCGCACTACGGAAATCTGGACCTACAATTTTCCCTTGAGCCCGGCCGAACGGGTACGCCTGCTGGGCGACCTGAGCGTCATCCCGCCACTGAATGAGCAGGCACAACTCAACCTGACCGGCAACGCCCGTGATCTGTGGATCGCTGGCATCCGCGACATCCGCAGGCAGAGCGAAGACCTGGCTGCCATCCTGAAACAGCCGGGTGTGAAAGGCGATGAGGAACTGGAAGCAAGTATTCAGGCGGCTATCAACTCCACCGATGAGCTGGCAGAATGGCTGGAGGAAGAAGCTAAAACCAAGACTGGCCCCTCGGGTATCGGCAAGGACAACTACAGCTGGTACCTGCAAAATGTCCACCTCGTCCCCTTAAGCTGGGAAGATGAGGTGATGCTGCTGAAGCGCGAACTGGCCCGCGCCTGGTCGGCCCTGAAACTGGAAGAACACCGCAACCGCAAGCTGCCGGAGCTCACAGCGGCCGACAGCCCGGAAGCCTACGATGCGCTGGCGGAGCGTTCTGCACAGAGCCTTCTGGCGTTTTTGGAACAGGAAGAAATGGTGACCGTAAAGGCCTATTTTGAGCCGGCCCTGCGCGAGCACCTCGGCACCTATATCCCGGAAGAGACGCGCAACTTCTTCTGGATTGGCGCGCATTACGACCCGCGGCCGCTGTATTCCCATTTTTACCACTGGTTTGAGCTCGCGCGCGTGGACAACGAGCCCCACCGCAACCCCATCCGCCGTGAGCCGCTGCTGTACAACATCTTCGACTCCCGCAGCGAAGGGGTGGCTACAGCGGTGGAGGAAATGTTCATGCAGGCCGGCCTGTACGATGACGACCCGAGGGTGAAGGAAATCGTTTATATCCTGATTGCACAGCGCGCGGCTCGTGGTCTGGGCTCCCTGTACGCGCACGCCAATGAGATGACAATGGCGGAAGCCGGCGGCATCCACTCTGAGTATACCCCACGGGGCTGGATGAAAACGGAAAAGGAATTACTGATTTTCGAACAGCACCTTTACCTGCGGCAGCCGGGCTACGGCACCAGCTACATCACCGGCAAATATCTGGTGGAAAGCGCACTGGCAGACTACGCGCGGCTGCAGGAGGCGCAGGGCACACCCTTCCGGCCCATGGACTTTTTCGACCGCCTCAATGCGATCGGCAATATCCCGATTGCCCTTGGCCACTGGGAGCTGACGGGGGTGGAGGAACCGCTTTATCACCGTCGGTAACTGATGCCGGCCGTAATCGGCGCCTGCTGCCTCTGCAGAATATTTCAAGTCTGCCGAGAGCATGTTTGAACGCTCTTTCCTATGGCAAATCAACGCTTTATAAACCTGAAGTGGCTTGGACAGGCAATAACTCCGTCGCCGAAGCGGCTATGGCGCATAGGAGATAGGGATGGGGCAAACAAAGGCAGAAAACGCGATTTGCTGATCATGCTGAATAGTTACCAATAATCTTATAAGAAACAGGGATAAGGCCGCCAAAGTTTACTTTCACTTAAACTTAAGTTAACATTCAGTTAACACAAGGAATATTGAAACACCCCCGGGGGCCTGCATGCTTACACCAGGCCCCCGGGATATCCGGAGCTGAGGCTC
>CAJXXJ010000498.1 GCA_913062745.1 uncultured Phaeodactylibacter sp. | reverse complement strand
GGAAGAGGGTCGGGTGGTTGTGCCCCTCGGCATGCAGCTGGACCGGGATCAAAGAGTCTTAATGGTGAGCGGGCCCAATGCCGGTGGCAAATCGGTGGTACTGAAAACCGTGGGGCTCTTGCAGATGATGCTGCAGGCGGGTCTCCCCGTACCGGCGGATGAAAATTCCCTGTTTCCGGTTTTTGATCAGATATTCATCGACATCGGCGACGAGCAATCTATTGAAAATGATTTAAGTACCTACAGCTCTCATCTCGCTAATATGCGGTACTTTATCGACCGGGCCGACGCCGCCAGTCTGATGTTGATCGACGAATTCGGAAGTGGCACCGATCCTAAGGTGGGCGGCGCCCTTGCCGAAGCCATACTGGAGCATTTTTTAGATGCGCGGAGTTTTTGCGTGGTCACCACGCACTATTCCAACCTGAAAATATTTGCTTTCAAGACCAAAGGCATCGTCAATGCCTCTATGCACTTCGATAAAGATACCCTGTCGCCCACCTATGAGCTGTACGTCGGCCGGCCGGGAAGCTCCTATGCTTTTGAAATCGCAGAAAAAAGCGGGCTGAGTAAAAAAGTGCTAAGCTACGCCAAGCACCGCACGGGCAAGAACGAAAAGGCCGTGGACCAGTTGCTGGTAGAGCTGCAGCAGGAAAAGCAGGAAGCAGAAGAGACACTGGAGCGGCTCAAAACCAAACAGTCAAAGCTCGACAAGCTGATCAAAAACTACGAAGACCTGCACCGCGAGCTGGAGTACCGCCGCAAAAAGATGAAGCTGGAAGCCAAAGAAGCAGCGCTGCAGCAAACCGCCCGCGAAAACCGTGATATGGAGCGGCTGATCCGGGAAATCAAGGAGCAGCAAAATCTGGAAAAGGCTAAACAGCTGTCTCGCGAGGTGAAAGAGGAGCGTACGCAACTGGCAGAACAAGTGACTACGCTGCGGGAGGATATTTACTATCAGCCGACCAAAAAGGACAAAAAGAAGGAAGAAATCCGGGAGGGCGACTTTGTGAAAATGAAAACCGGAGGCGCCACCGGCACTGTGGAATCCATTGATGGCAATAAGGCAATCGTCATGATGGGGCAGATGCGCATGACCATCAAACTGCGCGACCTGCAGCATGCCAATGCCCCGCTCGATGTGCGCAGTACCAAGAGCGTACAGTCAGATACCAATACCAGCGCTGCTACCTTCAACCCTAAGCTCGACATCCGGGGGATGCGCTACGAAGAGGCGCTCAAAGTGGTGGAAGACTTTGTCGATCAGGCGCTGATCACTAATTCCGGCAGCCTGCAAATTGTGCACGGCAAAGGCAGCGGTGCCCTGCGCGAAGCCGTCCGCCGGAAATTGCGGGAGTACAATCAGGAGATGGAAGTGAACCACCCGCCGCAGGAACTGGGCGGGGATGGCGTGACGCTGATCGAATTGAAATAAAGGTACTTGTACAGCCTCCTTCGAGATGCTAACATCATTTCGTAGGAGGCTGCCCAACCTTTCCAGTCCGGATACCCAAATTGGTTTACTCTTTAAAATGAGCCTGCACCTCCTCCGGTATCAGCTGCGTAATTACCTGCGGAGCACTTTCCTTTTCCATGAAGTACCAGTCCGCACCTTCGTCGGTGGCAGCGATGGCATACATGGCCTTATCAGCCGTAATCAGGAACGTATTGCTTTCTGCTTCGTAGAGTACATTTTGCTCGCCGTAGTTCTGCTCGAAGTTGGTGCGCAGCTGCTCTACAATCTCCGGCGCTTTGTACGCCTCTGAAGTAAACTGAATACTCATTTGCGCCGCGTAGTCCACCTGCGCGTACCGCTGCTCCTCGTGGACGAAGACCGGGCTGATTTGCTTGATGCCAAATTTGGACATATTGAACACCATCCCGTTACCCTCCATGTCGTTGAACATTTGCAGCATCTCTTCCCGCCCGCTCATGGCAATCAGCGGCGGGTGGATCATATCGATCACCGATTCCCATTCTTTGTTTTCAGTAGCCTCAAAGTACGCTTGCAGCCGCTTTTGAATCGGTTCATCGGCACGTTGTTGAGCAAATACAGGCAGTGCGCTCAGCAGCAGTGCCGCCATCCATAGATATTTCATCTTCTAAAGTGTTTTCAAATATTCAATGACGGCATAGCGCTCGCCATCCGTCAATTTATCGCCAAAGTAGTGCCCTTTATTGCTGTAGCCGGGCAAAGAGGTGTCAAAAACCCAATCCCCTTTATCCTTTTTCGGCACCGTATAGGCCCATCCCAGTGCCCGGTGGTCATAGTCTTTGCTGTTGCCGCTTCGCTCCCAGATATCTGGCCGGGCACTGCTGTTGAGCAGCGCGTCCACAGTAGGTACGGACCCATTGTGCAGATAAGGCGCCGTCGCCCAGATGCCGTCAAGCGGCGGCGCTACGTATCCCAGGTTGGGCTCGAAGTAGGAGCGGGGCTCGCTGTTGGCGAACCAGCTGTTGTTATACCAGTCCACGATGCCGCTGTCGTAGGCATAATTGGCGTACATCGGGTCTGTTTTCACCAGGCTGAGCGAAACCAGCTTATTCGGGTACTCCTCTGCCTCGCCGTAGGTGCCGTGGCATTTGCTGCAGTGCTCTTCGAACAGCGTTTTCCCTTTGGCAGCGAGCGGCGCATCCACCGGGCCGGGGTAGGCCGGCGGCTCGAGCTGCTGCAGCCAGGCCACCACATCTTTGAAACCTTCTATGGCCTTGCGGGCCTCGGTGCTGTCGGGGATGCCCAATACAGATGCCTGAAAGAGCAGTTTGGTAAAGTCGCCCCGCCCGATACCATTATAATAAAGTGCGTTTTTCTTTTTGACGTGCCACAACGGAGGGACATCGGTAGCGATGGTATAGTCCATCATCTCGTAGTTGGGCTCTTTCTTGTAGGTCAGGTCGGCCGGGTCCCGGTGCATCATACAGGCTTCCGCCAAACGGAAAGCCGGGTTAGCGCCCGGCTGATTGGTCTGAATATAGGGCGCCATTTCCCGGAAGAACAGGGAAAAATCATTGAAGGCCTCCCACTCCTCAGATTTTTTGTTGTACTTCAGGTCCATGCCAATCCGGATGAGCTTGGCAGCCGGTGCCTGGTTTTTTTCGAATTCGGAAAAGGAGTTGCCCAGCCCCGGCACCACCTCGCCCATCACCCGGCCAGCGTGGCAGGTGAAGCAGTTGCCGTTGACGACCGGTACGCCATTGGCCGCTTCGAAGGTGCTGACAGGATAGGGAAGGTTTGCGTTGCGGCCGCCGCGGTGAAGGACCGTATCCGGCTGCTGCATCTTCATCCGTTTTTGAAAAATCTCGTAAGGGATGCCGGTACCGATGTAGGCACCACTGCCGATAAAGGCGAAGCCCGCCGCAGCATCCCCGCCGGTTTGTTGTGGAGAAGGCGGGATTTCCTTTACCTTCCAGTCACTCTCCACCCTGCTACCGGGCAGTTCCCGGTAGCTGTGGCAGGCGAAAAGCAGCATAAGCAGGCCGAATAAAAGTGATCGCTTCATGGGATAAAATGGCTTGAGTTTGTGCTGAGCTAACTAATTTGCATTCCAAATTGTTGCGGTGGTGCGACAAATGCGCTATCATCGTTTTCCATAAAAAAAGCTGATGCTCTACCCGAAACAAACGATCAACTGCCGGGGGCGATTGCTCCGGCTCGACGAGCCTGTAGTGATGGGCATTCTCAATGTCACGCCCGATTCCTTCTTTGACGGCGGGCGGTATACCGAGGAAGATGCGGTACTGCAACGATGCGGTCAGATGCTGGAGGAAGGCGCAGCTATCATCGATATTGGCGGTATGTCTTCCCGGCCAGGTGCCGAGATCATCGAACCGGAGGAAGAGCTGGACCGCGTACTGCCGGCGATCAGTGCAATCAGCGCAGAGTTTCCGGAAGCGGTCATCAG
>CAJXXJ010000497.1 GCA_913062745.1 uncultured Phaeodactylibacter sp. | reverse complement strand
GGTTCTTCCTGGTACTTCCTGCGCTATATGGATGCGGACAACGAAGATGCTTTTGCCAGCCCGGAGGCGCTGAACTACTGGCGCGACGTAGACCTCTACATCGGCGGAGCGGAGCATGCGGTCGGCCACCTGATGTACTCCCGCTTTTGGCATAAGTTCCTGCATGATAAGGGCTTGGTGCCTACAGAGGAGCCTTACCGTAAGCTGATTAATCAGGGCATGATACAGGGCGTGATCGAGTATATCGCTTACCATAAGGAGGAGGGAAAATTCTACAGCGCCGAGCTGGCAGCCCAGATGGATGCGGATAAGTTTGCCGATATCCCCGTGAAGATCGAATATGTTACCGATTACGGCAGCGAAGATTCCTACCTGAAGGAGGAAGGCATTGCGCAGTTCAAGGCGTGGCGCACCGACTATCAGGATGCAGCGTTTGTACGCGCAGAAGGCAGCGACCGCTTCTTCACGCGCTCGGAAGTGGGTAAAATGTCCAAATCCAAATACAACGTCATCAACCCGGATGATATCGTGGAGCGCTACGGGGCCGACTGCCTGCGTATGTACGAAATGTTCCTGGGCCCGATTGACCAGGCTAAGCCCTGGGACACGCAGGGGATCGACGGAGTGAGTAAGTTCCTGCGGCGTTTTTATGCGCTGTACTTTGATCAGGATGGATATCTTGCGGTAAGCGATGCCGAGCCCTCAAAAGAGGAGTACAAAGCGCTGCACCAGGCTATCAAAAAGGTGCGGGAAGATATCGAGCGTTTTTCCTTCAACACCTGCGTCAGCGCCTTTATGGTGGCGGCCAATGAGCTGCGCAAGCTGAAGTGCAACAAGCGCGCTATCCTCGAGCCTATGGCCCGCCTGATTGCGCCCTTTGCGCCTTTTACCGCAGAGGAGCTGTGGCATCAGCTGGGGCATGAGGGCAGCGTGCACCGGGATGCCGCCTACCCTGAAGTAGAGGAAAAGTACCTGGTGGAGGATGCAATCGAGTATCCGGTGGCCATCAATGGCAAAACCCGGGCGACGGCGCAGTTTCCGGCGGATGCGAGCAAGGAAGAGCTGGAAAAGGCTGCTACGGAGGTCGAAGGTATCGGCAAATGGCTGGAGGGCAAAACGGTCCGTAAAATCATCGTGGTGCCTAAGCGGATGATTAATATTGTGGTGGGGTAAGGAGGGCCAGGTATACCTGGGCATGATTGGCTTTTAGCGGCTTTGTCAGGAGGAGGTTGCCGCCTTTGGCTTTGGCCTCTGGAGAAGGCTCAGGATAAGGATAAGGTTGAGGCGAGCAGGGCGTGTGCGCCCGGCGTGGCAGCGAGCTGCCTGTGGCTGACCAGAGCGTCACTCCGGAGGAATCCTCCGCCCGAATAACCAAGGGCGCAGCGGGAAACTGCACCCTTGGCCATACAGCTGCGGCCGGCTCGCCAACTTCAAGGGGCTGCAGCTACACTAACCCAGCCTTTAAAAACGCCCGAGCCCTGTCCCGCTCGCCCACACTACTAGACATTTTTCAAAAGGGATTGATTTTTGCGGGCTGCAGTTCCCACATTTAGGGGGCTAGGGGGCGTGCGGAGGCTGAAAAAATCAATCCCTTTTACTCATGAAATCCAGTTTGTCTAGTGGTTTCCAGCTCGCCCTTTTTTATTTTGCATTTTTCATTCTGCATTTTGCGGTTTCCTACCCGGAAAGACTTGACAAGAGCTGAGACGATGCCGGGAAAACTTGTCAAAATCAGGCTGGGCTGCCCGCCTCAGTTCACATCCATCTTCCGCACCACGCGGGACAGCACCCCCGGCAAAAACCGCTTCAGGTAGATGCCCATGATTTCCTTGCCGCCGATATAAACCTCCTCTTTGCCCCGGCGGATCGCCCGCAGGGCTTTCTGTGCGAATACATCGGGCGGCAGTCCGTTTTGGGTCGTCTCTGCCATTTTATTGTTTTTGCTGCCATCGCCGGTCAGGGCGTTCACGCTGACGTTGGTGTGGACGTATCCGGGGCAGATGAGGGTGACGCCGATGCCCTTATGATGCACTTCTGCCCGCAGGCAGTCAAAAAATCCGTGCAGGGCGTGCTTGGAGGCAGCGTAGGCGGAACGCTTCGGGGTGCCGATTTTGCCCATCACGCTACTGATGGCGACGATTTGCCCGCTCTTCTGACGGATCATATAGGGCAGTACGGCTTTGGTGACGGCTACGGTGCCGATAAAATTGACGTCCATGATCTTTTGGTCCACCGCCAGGTCGGTATCCTTGACGAGGGAACGCTGCGAGATGCCGGCGTTATTGATCAGTATATCCACCCGCCCAAAGTGGTTGAGGGCCCGGGCGGCCAGCCCGCGGATGCGGTCAAAAGCGGTGACATCCATAGGCAGGATGAGGGTGCGCACATTCGGGTCGCATTGCTGCTGTACCCGCTGCAGTGCCTGCTCATTGCGGGCAGAAAGAATAAGGTCTGCTCCCGCTTTCGCGAAAGCGTAAGCCAGGTGCTCTCCGATGCCGGAGGAAGCCCCGGTAATCCAAACAACTTTATCTTTAAAGTCCATAGTTAGGCGTATTATCTTCGACAAAGGAAGCAAAATTAGTGCACTTTGCGGATTTACTGCCTACTTTTGGGATATCGAAAACTATAAAACATGAAGGTTGTCTATTTTGTCCGCCACGCCAAATCCAGCTGGGAGGACCCCAGCCTGAAAGACTTCGACCGGCCACTGAACAAGCGGGGCTTTCGCGATGCGCCCTTTATGGGAAAATTGCTGCACGCAAAAGGAGCAAAGCCGGATCAGCTGATCAGCAGCCCGGCCATGCGCGCAAAGACCACGGCTGGCTTTTTCGCGGAAGCGCTGGAGATCCCGAAAGAAGAAATCCGCCTTGTCCGGGACATCTACGAGGCCTTCCCGGAAGAGATCCTGCGCCTCATCAACGAGCTGCCGAACGGGCTGAATGAGGTGATGATTTTCGGGCACAACCCGACGATGACAGCTCTGGCTAACAAATTTTCAGAGGATCTGATCAGCAATATTCCGACTTGCGGCGTTTTTAAGGTGGTAGCCGAAGTGGACGACTGGCAGGCTTTCGGGCCGCAAACCGGGCAGCTCACCGACTACCATTATCCCAAACAATACTTTAGCTAAATGGCGTACCGCAGCCTTCTTTTACTGGTTTTCCTTTTCCTGATGGCCGCCTGCCAGGAGGAGAAAAAGCCATTGCCCATACCGGAAGACAAAATGATCGATGTGCTCGTGGACATCCACATCGCCGAGGCCGCCGGGCAGCAGATGCGCGGGCGGCTCAAGGACAGCATGATGAATGAGTACTACGAGCAGATAGGCCGCATGCACGAGGTAGATGCCAATACCGTCAAAAAGACCATGGAACAGCTGCGGCAAGAGCCCGAACGCCTGCAGCAGCTGTACGAAAAGGCGCTGGAGCGTATGGGCAAACTCGATGCGCACACCCAATAACTTAACATTTATTTAATCTGCCCCCTCCCGGGCCCGCGGCATTTCAGCTTAACTTTGTCCCCTGATAGCGACTACCCTGGACCCACCGTCCCGATTTTTGTAATACAATAACTACACGAGCTACAGATGGAACCCGTCAAGATTCTTATTGTGGATGATGAGCCGGACATTCTGGACTTCCTGCGGTATAATCTCGTCAAGGAAGGCTACGAGGTGGCTACGGCTACCAACGGCAAAGACGGTATCCGGGAAGCTGAACGCTTTAAGCCGGATATGATCATCCTCGATATCATGATGCCCAAAATGGACGGCGTGGAAGTCTGCCGCCGCCTCCGCAGCATGCCGGGCTTCGAGCGCACCATCATCACTTTCCTGACTGCCCGCGAGGAGGACTACTCGCAGATCGCTGCCCTCGATGTGGGCGGGGACGATTACATCACCA
>CAJXXJ010000496.1 GCA_913062745.1 uncultured Phaeodactylibacter sp. | reverse complement strand
CTTTTTGCCGACGCGCACCGCTAGTTTTTCGTGCGAAAGCTTGAACTCCTCAATCAGCCGGTGGTAGGAAAAGGCAATCTCCATCGGGTTGAGGTTCTCCCGCTGTATGTTTTCCACCAGCGCCATTTCCGTCATCTCCTGATCGCTCGCGATGCGCACATAGGCCGGGATTTCCGGCTCGCCGGCCAGCTGTGCGGCTTTCCAGCGGCGCTCCCCGGAGATGATTTGGTACTCCTGCGCGTTGAAACGGCGTACGGTGATGGGCTGAATCAGGCCATAAGTCTTGATGGAGTTGGCCAATTCCTGCAGGGCTTCCGGCTCAAATTCCTTACGGGGTTGGTCCGGGTTGGGGGTGATTTGGTGCACCGGCAGCATGGCGACCGTATTAGCCAGCTCGCGGCTGACTTTCTCCGGCTCCTTCTGAATCTCTTCTTCTGTAACGTTGAAATAGGAAAGCCGGCCAGAGCTCTTGCCCGTTGCGGAGCGCAGCGAGCTTTTTAAGTCATCTGCGCTCACTTTCCGCTTGCCTGTTCCCTTTAGTCGCTTCGCCATGTTGGTGTTTGCTTTCTGTTCTACTTGACCGGCACGCCAGAACTGTGCTCGATGCGGTCGTTATTGTTTTTCAAAAATTCCTTCGCCAGGTTGAGGAAGTTGATGCTGCCCCGGCTGCTCGCGTTGATCATCACCACCGGCGCATGCAGGTTGGGCGCTTCCCCGATTTTGGAGTTGCGGTGGATGATCGTTTCGAATACCTCCCCTTCAAACATCGCCTGTACCTCTTCCACCACGATGTTGGCCAGGCGAAGGCGGGCATCGTACATCGACAGCAGAATACCCTCCATTTCCAGTTTGGGGTTGATCTTAGTCTTGACCAGATTAATTGTTTCCCGCAGCTTGGAAAGGCCTTCCAGCGCAAAGAACTCACACTGCACCGGGATGAGGATGGAGTCAGCCGCCGTTAGTGCATTGACCGTAATCAGGCCGAGCGATGGCAGGCAGTCGATAAAAATGTAATCATACTGATCGCGCACCTGCTCAATCACATCTTTCATCAGGTACTCGCGCCGCATCTGGCTAACCAGCTCGATTTCTGCGCCTACGAGGTCAATGGTGGATGGTATAATGTGGAGGTTGGGCGTATCGGTTTCGTAAATCGCCTCTTCGGTTTCCAGGCCACCCACCAGGCAGTCGTAGATCGTGGTTTCTATATCTTCAGGCATAACGCCCACGCCAGAAGTCGCATTGGCCTGCGGGTCTGCATCAATGATCAGGACCTGCTTGTCCAGTATGGCGACGCTGGCGGCGAGATTTATAGCCGTAGTGGTTTTCCCGACGCCCCCTTTCTGGTTGGCGATGGCAATGACTTTTCCCATGAGTGGCGGTTTCAACGGTTAACAAATGCCCCAAAAGCAAGGGTGAAGTAAAAGCGTACTCCCCTGAACACGGTATACCAGGCGCTGCACGCACGGTACGCACGAATAATTTGGTAGGGAGCTGCTGCTTTTACTTCACCCTGCTGCTTTGGGCTGCGGCGGCTACAGCTCGGTAGCTTCGCCGATTGGCAGCAAAATTAACTCTTTTCCTTTATCTTCAAAAGCTTTTTGGGCCGCCTTATGGTCTATTTCGATGTAGCCGAAGGTGTCATAGTGGCATCCGATGGCCCGTTCGCAGTTGATGTACTCCATAGCAATGGCTGCATCCTGTGCATCCATAGTGAAGTTGTCGCCTATCGGCAAAATGGCGAAATCCAGCCCCGGGCAGGTCATGGGGATGAGCTTCATATCCATCGTCAGGGCGGTATCGCCGGCAAAGTAGAAGCAGCCCTCGTCGTTCCAAATGACGAAGCCGCCGGGGTTGCCGCCGTAGGTGCCATCGGGCAGCACGCTGGAGTGGACAGCATTGACATACTTGACGATGCCGAAGTCAAATTTGGCTTTGCCGCCGTGGTTGAGGGGGTGGCCCTTCAGCCCTTTTTCCGCATAGTAGCTGACGATCTCAAAGTTGGAAATGAGCCGTGCGCCGGTGCGCTTAGCGATGTCCTCCAGGTCGGCCACGTGGTCCTGATGGCCGTGCGTGACAAGAATGTGGTCGGCTTCAATTTCGTCCACTTTGACGCTGCTGGCCAGCTCATTGGGGCTGACGAAGGGGTCGAAGAGCAGTTTCTGGCCGCGTGTTTCCACGCAGAAGCAGGAGTGCCCATAGTAGGTGATCTTCATGTTCGGTCTGTGTTTTGATTTGGCAGGCAGTAAAATATAAAAAAGTGGTGGATTTTCAAGTCAGGGCTGCCGGCCATCTGCCTGAACAATTTGGGCTGCTCAAGTGTGTACTAGTTTGTTTTGAAAAAAGCACAACGAATGATCACAGTGATATCGGGTACAAACCGGAAGAAAAGCGAATGCCTCCGGTTTGCGGCCCTCTACCATAGCATGCTGCAGGAACTGGCACCGGAGGAGGATGTAAAACTGCTCTCTTTGGAGGAGATCCCGCACGACTGGTTTCATGCGGATATGTACACCGAGCAATCTCCTAGCCTGAGCCGTATTCAGGATGAGTATATCCTGCCGGCGGAAAAGTTGGTATTTGTTACGCCGGAGTACAACGGTAGTATCCCGGGCTCCGTGAAGCTGTTTATCGACGGCTGCTCGGTGCGCGAGTACAGCCGCAATTTTCAGAATAAAAAGGCAGCCCTGCTCGGCGTGGCCAGCGGGCGGGCCGGCAACCTGAGGGGGATGGAGCACCTTACCGGCATTCTCAACTACCTGGGTACGATTGTGATGCCGGACAAGCTGCCGATTTCCAGTATTTCCAAACTGAAAAACGGCAACGGAGAAATCGCCGATGCAGATACGCTGAAGGTGATGCGGAAGCATGCTGGGGCCTTCCTTAAGTTCTGAAGGCATCTGGGAGCCGGGCTGCTGCTGGCCTGTCAGGCTTCTAGGTGTGAAGGAGGCTATCCCGGGAAAGATTCCTAACCTCCAAACACCCATTTTTGCTGTTGCCCATCTATTTTTGCCGAAAAAAATAAGCCCCGATGGAAAAAGTAACAGCTTTTGCGGAAGACGGCGCCCGCATGCTCATGGAGTACCTGCCCAGACTCGCGCTGGCCCTGCTGGTCCTGTGGATCGGCTTTAAGGTAGCCAACCGGCTCGCCAAAGCGCTGGGCGCAGCTATGGAGAAAGCGGGAATCACTAAGAACCTCATTCCTTTCCTGAGTTCCCTGGCCGGCATTTCCCTGAAAGTGATGGTCGTGTTCTCCGCGGCCGGCCTCATTGGTGTGGAACTGGCTTCCTTCCTGGCTGTGCTGGCGGCAGCCGGCTTTGCAGTGGGCCTGGCGCTGCAGGGCAGCCTGTCCAATTTTGCTGCCGGCATCATCATTCTGCTGTTTCGCCCGTACAAAGTGGAAGACTGGATAGAAGTGGACGATAAATTCGGAAGGGTAGAGGAAATTCAAATTTTCAACACCATCATGGTCACGCCCGGGAAGAAGACGCTCATCATCCCAAATGCGCAGGTAGTTGACAATATCGTAACCAACTACAGCCGCAAGGGCTACATCCGCATGGAGCTGAATGTGACGATGCCTTACAGCGAAAGCTTCCCCCGGGTAGAGGGCATTATTTTGCAAGAACTCAACAGCATCCCTAAGGTGCTGCAGGACCCGGCGCCCGAAGTCGGCATTGAACAGTACGACAGCCATAGCATTATTCTCGCCGTGCGCCCCTATGTGGTGCCTGATGATTACTGGGAGGTTACTTTTGAAGCTTACCGGCGTATCAAAGCGGCTTTTCACAGGAACGGTATCGCGGTGGCGTACTCCGAAGGCGTTGAAATGGGGCAGGTGGGAGATTGATGCAGAAATAAAAAATTGCTACTGCAAAATTTTTGCGGGGGAGTTTGCTAAATT
>CAJXXJ010000495.1 GCA_913062745.1 uncultured Phaeodactylibacter sp. | reverse complement strand
ATTGACGTGCTCGGCGCTACGCCGGGCAGGCTATTCGACCTCATCAGTCAGGGGCACCTCAGCGTGCGCCGCGTCACGACGCTTGTGCTCGACGAGGCAGACCATATGCTTGACCTTGGATTCATCAATGACATCCGGGACCTTTCGCGTAAGCTCCCTACCCGGCGGCAAACGCTTTTCTTTTCCGCAACTATCAATAACCATATCAAAAAACTAGCCTACTCGCTGATCCACCGGGATGCCATACGCATTCAAATTTCCCCCAAGGACCCGGTTTCCAAAAATGTGGACCACGGGCTGGCCTTTGTAGAGATGGACGATAAGCGCTTCGTGCTCGAACGCCTGGCCAAAGAGTATCCCGACAGCAAGATCCTTGTTTTTGTACGCACCAAAGTCCGGGCAGAGCGCGTACGCAAAGCTATGGAACGCGTAAGCCTCAGCGCGCTGAGCATACACGGCGACATGGAGCAGGACGACCGCAATGCCGCTCTCGATCAGTTTCGCGAAGGACGGGTAAAAATGCTCATTGCTACTGATGTCAGCGCACGGGGGATCGATATCCCTGATGTGGAATACGTCATTAATTATGACCTGCCGGAACAGGCCCCCAATTACGTCCACCGGGTCGGGCGTACCGGACGAGGGCGCAAGCGCGGGCAGGCCATCAGCCTTTGCAGCAAATCCGAACGTCCACTGTTGCAGGAGATCGAGGCATACCTCGGCAAAGAAATAACCCGGCTGGAACTCAGCCGCGGTACTATCGAGGAAACCAAACTGCTTTCCGACGAGCATCCCGAAAAGCTAAAAGATTTGCTTGAGGAAATTGAAAAACTGGAAGAGGAGAAGCGGAAAAAGGGGAAGCGTGGCAAAAAAAGCTAGGTATAATGCAAGTTTATTTTAACATATGCTTTTTTACCAGTAGTACTGCTAAATTTTTTATCTTTTGCTTTTAGAAAATGCTCAAGGAGAGCCCCCACAGATAACTATCGCACGTTTACCGAAATGACTAACCACAAAAGCCACTACCTGCAGCGCGAGCTGTACGAGTTGATCAAAAAGGATGACCGTATCTTTCAGTTTCTGGAGCACGCTGCACTCGATGGCATCTGGTACTGGGACCTTGAAAAGCCGGAACACGAATGGATGAGCCATGGGTTCTGGCGTACCCTGGGTTATGATCCGGAGGAAAAGGAGCACAAAGCAGAAGCCTGGCAGGATATCATCTTTCCTGAAGATCTGCAGGTAGCCAAAGACAATCTGGAGCGGCATCTGGCCGATCAGTCTCACCCCTACGATCAGGTGGTGCGCTACCGCCACGGCGACGGCTCTGTGGTTTATGTCCGCTGCCGCGGAATTGCTGTCCGGGACGACAACGGCAAGCCGATCCGGATGCTGGGGGCCCATAATGATGTGACGCCAATTAAACGGGTAGAGCAACGGCTGCGCAAGAGCAATCAGGTACTGCAGCGTGTACTGGAAAGCCAGGCGTTTTTCATCCTTACAACGGATTTGCAGGGCAATTACACCTATTTTAATGACTATTTCTGCCGGCAGTTTGGTTTTGATGCAGAAGAAGCTCTCGGGAAAAACTCCCTGGAAAGTATCATGCCGGAAGATCACGCCAAGTGCAGTGACGTCATTGACCAATGCCTCCGCTCACCGGGCCAGCCCTTTTACACCCAACTGCGCAAACCCGGGCCGAATGCCACCGTCCTTACCAGTAACTGGGAGTTTACAGCTATTGCCGGCCATACCGAGCAGCCGCAGGAGATTCTTTGCGTAGGCTACGATGCGACCAGCGAGATCCGTTCCGAACAGTACTTTGCCGCCCTGGTGCAAACGCTGGATGACGCTGTGATCACCCTTGATACGGAAGGCTCTATTCTGCATGCTTCCATGAACTGGCTGGAGCGCTGCGGCATACCCGCGGGCAGTATGGTCGGTAATCAATTTCTGGATTACTGCCCACCGGAAGATCATGATCAGGTGAAAGAAATTCTCGACTGGGGTAGTCCGCAAAGCCAAAAATCCCGTTCGATTGAACACCAACTGATCATTTCCGCCAATGAGCGGGCGTGGTCAGAAACGAAAGCTACCTACAACAACAACCTCGGGCAAATCATACTGGTATGCCGTGACATTCGCGAGCGGCGGGCTAATCAGCAGCGCATGCGGGAGATGGCCGGGCTGCTGGAACAAACGCAGCGCACCGCACGCATCGGAGGCTGGAAGCTCAACCTGGCAGACCACAGCACGATGTGGACGCAGGGGGTGTATGACATCTACGAGAAGCAACCTCCGGCATCCGGAAAGGTAGGCCTTGAAGAAGCTTTAAAAAACTACCCGCCTGCAGAACGGGAAAAAGCAAGTGCAAACCTGGCCAGGGCCATCGACAGCAAAAAGCCTATACAATGGACGAGCCGGTTCATCACCGATACTGGAAAGCAGCGGTGGCTACACATACAAGTTAACCCTGAAATTGAAGACGATCGGGTACGCAACTTATCCGGCTTGGTCATGGATGTCACCGAGCGGGTAGAGGCGGAACAGGCACTGTTGCGCAAATCCAGGATGCAACAGTTGCTTATGAAGATTGGAGCGGACTACATCAACCTTCCGCTTGAGCAGTTGGATACTGCCATACAAAACAGTCTGGAAGAGCTTGGGCAGTTTGTCGGGGCTGACCGCAGCTACATTTTCGAATTCAACCACGAGCAGCAGCTGGCTTCCAATACCTTTGAATGGTGTGCAGAGGGCATCACGCCGCAGAAGGAGCATTTGCAGAACCTTCCGCTGTCTTTGTCCCCCAGCCTGATGGAAAAACTGAACGAGGGGCAGCCATACTACATTCCGGAGGTGGAAGCGCTGCCGGAGGAGCAGGAAAAAGAAATGCTTGAGGCACAAAACATCCGGAGTATGCTCTCTGTCCCGATGTACCACGATAAGGTGTGCCTGGGCTTCGTTGGCTTTGATGCGGTACAGGATTGTAAGGCCTTTTCTGCCGACGAGCGGAATATTTTAGAGCTTTTCGCCGAGCTGCTCGTCAATGTGCAGAAGCGCAGCCGGGCGCAGCAGGAACTGGAAAACCGTAAGCGGCAGCTTCAGAAGCTGACTGAAAACGTCCCGGGCGCAACGTATCAGTTTGAAATGCGCCCGGATGGCCAGTTTTTCATGAACTTCGTCAGTGATGGTATCAGCAGGCTCCATCCCGGCCTCAGTCCGGAAAAGCTGTATAAAGATATCAACGCTGGTTTTACAATTATCTGCGAGGAAGATTTACCGGCGGTGCAACAGGCTATAGGGGCATCAGCTAAAACCCTGTCAGAATTTGATGTGGAGTACCGGGTAAACCTGCCGGATGGCAAGCTGCAATGGCACCGGGCTACCTCCAGGCCCGAGCGCCGGGAGAACGGGAGTATTGTCTGGTATGGGATCTTTCAGGACATTACGCGGCAGAAGGAACTCGAAGCGGTTAAAAGGCAGGCTGCGCAGCTGGAGGCCCGCAATAAGGAGCTGGAGCAGTTCGCTTACGTGGCTTCTCACGACTTGCAGGAGCCGCTGCGGACGGTACGCAATTTTGCGCAGCTCGCTAATCGCCGGCTGAGCGGCAAACTGGGAGAAGAGGGCGAGCAGTACCTGAATTTCATCAGCGAGGCTTCCGCCCGGATGAGCGCTCTGATCCGCGGGCTGCTGGAATACAGTCAGATTGGCAGGATCAGCCGGGAGGCAAAGTCAATTGACTGTAATGGGATGATGGAACATCTGCGCCTTGACCTGGATGCGGCGATCGAGGAGAGCGGTGGGGAGCTGCACTGGGAAGAGTTGCCGGTGATAGAGGGATATCCGCTGGAGCTGCGGCAGTTGTTTCAAAATTTGATTGCTAATGCGCTCAAGTTTTCCAAGCCG
>CAJXXJ010000494.1 GCA_913062745.1 uncultured Phaeodactylibacter sp. | reverse complement strand
ACTTCATCGTCCGGATAACTGTCAAAGACCTAACCTTCGTTGCGGATGCTTCTGCTGGTAAAAAAGCATCCCTTTATTTTATCTTATAAATTGGATTCCCCTTCTTGCTTTTTGTCTTCTTCACCTTGCCTCACTCCCCCCGCAACAGCCCCCCTATCCGCCGTTTCCAGGCCGCAGCTGCTTCCGGGTCTGCTGCATGCGCCGCGCCGCTTTCTGCCAGCTGAACCACTCCATTTTCATCCAGTATCATGGTGCTTGGATAAAAGCTGACGCCCACTTCTTTCGCCAGCCCACGGCCGTTGAGCGCATGCATAAAGTCAAATGCACGCTGCTGCAAAAACCGGTGTACGCGCTCCTCAGGCTCAAAGGTTACCGCCAGAAATATCACTTCCCCCTCCGCAAATTCTGCTTTCAGCTCATTCAGCAGCGGCATCTCATCAATACACGGCTGACAATCCGCAAACCAGAAATTCAATAATACTTTTTTACCCAGCAAATCCTGCCTGCGGATGGTACCGCCCGCCAGTAGCGGCAATTCAAAATCCGGGAAAGGTTTGCCTACAGTCTTTTCTTTGAGGCCATTGCGCATCTCCTCTATCAGCTTCATCGACTTCATCAGTAAAGCATTCTGCGCTATAGAATCCTGATCAGATGTTTGCAGCAGATTCATCATTGAATCCAGGGGCGACTGCGCAAGGGCGGGCAGCTGAACAATAGCACACAAAACTAGGAAAACACCGATTTTGCAAAGCGTCTTTATCAAAATGCCGCTATTTTTCAAACCACGCCCGTTGCATTTTTCCCGGGATGTCGAATTGCCGGTTTTTATACGTATCAAAATAGCCTACCATAGCCCGGGCCAGCCGCAGCGAAAAAGCATCGATAAAAGCGGCCAGTGGTACCTCCAGCCGGTCTTCCAGCGCTTCCCCCTTTCGGAAATAGGCTTTCAGAAAAACAGGAGCAGCGGCAGGAAGGCAGCCGGCCGGCGCTGTTATGCCCAGCATCTGTGCCCGTTCCGGCCCGATAAGGTAGCGGATAAGCGTACGCGGCGCATCATCCAGCCGCTCGTTGGGCAGTGTGCGCGCTGCAAACTGTACCAGAGCCTCTGCCAACAGCCGGCCGGATTCAGACGAACCCGACTGCCGGCGCAAAATCGTTGCCAGCAATTCGCGCGCCTGTGACAAATTTTCCGGCAATAGCCGATGGTCTATCCCCAATAACGCCCCAATTCCTGCCCAACAGTGCACATAGGCCTCCAGCCGCTCCTCCGATTCCGGCACGCCACACTGCTGCAGCGCATCCGTCACCGCCACCGAAAACGTCATCAGCGTCACCGCCATATCTTCCTGATTGATCGGCAGGCCCAGCTGAAGCGTATCCCACCGCTCCGCCGGGATAAAATTGCGGATCGCAGCGTGAATCAGCCGTACTTTCTGTATCGCTTCTATGCCGCGCCCACCGGGCTGCAGGCCACCTTCGGTCATCACTTCTATCAAAAACTGCCCCGTTTCTGCAATCCGGCGGGTGAAAATGGTAATATCTTCCGTATTGTGCGACAGCCGGCTCGTTTGCGCAAGCACCTGCGCGCCATTTTTGCAACAGTACAGCAGCGGCAGCGATTTGTAATACAAAAATACCAGAAACTTCGGCCCGTGGTCGCGGAACAGCGCGTGCGCCAGCTCCACCTTTTCAGGATCCACCCAGTCGGGCAGCCGATCCGTTTCGCTCAGGTATTCCTCCTCCACCTCCGGCGGCAGCTCCTCCAACGGCAGCTCAATATTTCGGATCAGCAGCTCAAACAGCCGCTTCGCCTCCTGCGGCCCGTAACGGTCTTTAATGCGGCTGACGATCTCATCCGCTATAGGGTCCGTCTGCAGCCGCATCTGATCAAGGAAGGCATCGCTCCAGAGAATAGTATCAGGCATAGGAATGGGTTTTGGCATTCAACCCTCAAAATACACTTTTCCAACCTCCCGCGCAACGGTATTGATCCGGTGTAAGGGCTAGGAAAACGGCTGCCGGGTTCCTCACTTATACCGGCGGGCCAGAGCCTGAATCCTCATCCGGTGATGGCGTTGCAATAAAACCGGATATAGATTGCCAAGCAAATTAATCAGCAGAGCCAGCACACCCAGCCGCATGGATACCACTTGTGCCAAATAGACACTCAATACACACAGTATCAAAAAGGGGATCAAATGGCCAAATTCCGCTTTCATGGACTGCCTGGCCATATGTGCGATTCCGCTTTTAGTACCATCGTAGTAGGATTTTCTGCGCATCTGTCCGCGCAATAAGGTCGCCAGCAAAAATTTGCGGAAAGCCCCTAACCCCGAGCGCCCCGTAAATGGCCCGAAGCCGGTGAGGGTTGCGTACTTCATAATAGGCAGCCGGAAGCAGCTTTTCCGTAGGAAGCGCAAAACCAGCAAAGGCAAAGATTCCCGTCACAAACATATTGAGCACCCACGCTACAAACAAGCTCCAAAACCACGAGCTTCCTTCCATGTAGCCGATGTTGACCAACAATACGTAAGACTGCCAGATCAGGAAAACAGAAGCCGATACAAGTAGTACTTTTTTTGCCATAGCAGCTATTTCACGAGGCGATACAATGCCGATATCAAATATAGCACAATCCCTGTACTATTGAAGCTCAATTCTCCATGCCATTTCATCTCTCACCGAACCAATACGCTAAACCTACCAGCCGGTAAAGGCCCCCTTCATCTTCGTCCTGATTTTGGTTTACATTCTTGTCAACCTATTTCAGGACAAGTCACTCTCTTAGTCTCCCCCTCTCTTAGTCTCCCCCCTCACCCCCTCTCCCACTCCCTTAGTGGTCATCTCCTGAAATAGGTTGACATCAAAACCATCAAAATTGTGACAACTTTCAGGCAAAAACCCACGGGTTATTCCTTAGCATTTAAAAAGCAAGTGCTAAAGCGTATCTTGTCCAACGAGATCACCGCGAACCAAGCATCAAAAGAATACGGGATAGGCGGTAAAATGACTGTGTACCGTTGGCTAGACCGTAAAGAAAAAATTTTAGGCACACAATTGCCCCAAGCTATGACAGATGAACCTAAAGGGACAAAGAGCATAGACGAACTGGAGGCCGAGCTTGCCAGTGTGCGCCGTTTGCTTGAACAGGAACGCCTGCGCAGCGAAGCTTACCTGGCGATGATCAAACTGGCAGAACAGAAGTACAATCTGCCAATCGAAAAAAAGTCTGGCGCCAAACGGTCGAAGAAATGAAAGCGGTGCATAGTAACGTCAGCCTGGACGAACTATGTAGACTGTTTGGCAAAACCCGCCAGGCCTATCATAAAAGCACAAGCAATGCGGAAACCCGCCAGGAAAAGCATGGGTACATACTGGCCTTTGTCAAGGAGCAGCGCAAAGACCTGCCCCGGGTCGGTACGGAGAAGCTACAGTATATGCTAGCCAGCCAAGCCGGCATTTTAATTGGCCGCGACGCCCTTTACAGCCTGCTAAGAGCCAACAAGCTATTGGTGAAAAAGCATAGGAAGCGCGGGCCAAAGCTAACGGACGGTGACGGCAATAGCATATGGCCAGACCTGAGAAAGGAAATAGGGCCTGTAGAACGAGCCAACGAGTTCTGGTGCTCAGACATAACATATATGTCGCTCAGGGAAGGCAAAAGGCATTGCTACGCCACCTTTGTCGTTGACGAATACTCCCATCTCATCGTGGGGTTTACCGTAGCGCAGGACATGAGCGCACAAGCTACGCTAGAGGCTCTGAAAATGGCGGTGGCTGCACAAGGGGCTCCACTGGATTATAAGTTTAGCTTTGGCCTGGTTTTCCATTCTGACCGGGGCAGCCAGTTTAAAAGCGGGCTATTCCAAGGCTTTCTGGACAGCCACCAGATCCGGCCCAGCATGACCCAA
>CAJXXJ010000493.1 GCA_913062745.1 uncultured Phaeodactylibacter sp. | reverse complement strand
CTGAAAATCTGGAAATAGTTGTTCAGCTGCGGATCCGACCCCGTAGCGACGACGGCCCTGGAAGGGGGGCAGGCGCTCGAGATGGTCGCCGTTCGCTCCCCTCCTCCTCCCATTCCTGAGGTTGCCACTGCCATAGGTGACTCGGATAGCTCGCTGGGCCCACTGGCGGGGGGATCCGGACCCAGCGCCACGAATCAGGATGGGGGCTCTTGGCCCCTTGTTGTCGCTTCTGGGCCTCTCGTGGTGATCCAGGACCGAAGGAGCACGCGAGCTGGCACTCCCATCGGGGGCCGGGCCGCCAAGCATGGCTCTGGGTCCGCTGGGTTTTCGGGGTATGGGGGCATCAAACGGGTCCGGTCGGCTTCTCCTGCGGCTCGTCGGGTTCGCCCTTCCCCGGCCAGCCCCTCTGACCGTTTTTCTTTCGCAACTTGGCCCACCGTTGACTTCGTCTGTTTCTGCTCCCTACTCGCCGAATTAATTGGGTTTCCCGGGCCGAAAAAGTGAAATCGTATAGGTAACCACCCGAACTGTACAATTTTATGAAGCCCACACGTCCTCTTATAATCGCCGTCCTGCTCCTGTGGATGGCACATCACGCAAGCGCAGACCCGCCGCCCGCACAGGCGTACGTAAACTTACCGGTCTTTCTGCAGGCAGAAGCGGTTTCCCCCTACACCATCCGCGTGCCCTTTCGCCTGGCGGGCCACCTCATCGTAGTGCAGGCTGCCGTGGAAGGGCAAGCCGGCAACTTCATTCTCGACACCGGCTCCTCAGATTTAATCCTGAACGACAGGCACTACTCCGGTGGCTACGCCAAAGATAATTACGCCTCCCTGGGCACAAACGGGCAAGTCAGTTCCGTACGCACCCGCAAGGTAGATGAGATGCAGTGGGACAGCATCAACCTACAGAAGGTGTACGCAGACCTGATCGACCTCAACCACATTGAACAGAAAAAGAATATCCGCCTGCTCGGCCTGATTGGTTACTCGGTACTGAAAGAGTATGAAATCCTGATCGACTTTCAACTGAGCCAGATCACGCTGACGCTCACCGACCGGCAGGGCAACCGGATCGACCCGTACGCTTACGCAGAAACGCCGGTGGATTCTGCAGGCTTTCGGCTGAAAAGCCATATCGCAGTGCTCGACGGCACGGTGGGTGGAGAAAGCGTACAATTTGGCCTGGACAGCGGAGCGGAGCTCAACCTCCTGGACAAAAGAGTAAACCGTTCGGTGCTCGACCATTTTGAAATCAGCAAGCGCGTCCTGCTCAACGGTATGGAAGGCGAAAGCGTGGAAGTGATTGCCGGCAAGCTCTACCACTACCGGCTGCAGGAGCAGCGCTGCTCCCCCATGCGCACGATACTGACGGACATGAGCGCCCTGAACCGGGCATTCCGCACCCGGCTCGATGGGCTGCTCGGCTACGAATTTTTTAGCGAACGCCGCACCATTATCAACTACAAGAAGGAAAAATTGTACTTCTTAAAATGGCATCGCCCCTAGGATTATGAGAAAACTGACCACAAGCCTGTTCCTACTTTGCTGTGCCCTGCTGCTGAACGCGCAGGAGGATAGCCCGCCTTATCATGCCTACTTTTTCGAAGGGGATGAGGTCGTTTTTGAGTTTGACCTGCGCTACTTTGAAGAAGCAACGCAGGACGGCAACAGCAAGCGGGTAGACTTTGATGATTTCCAAATTTACAAGGTGGCGGTAGCAGGCGACTTTAACGACTGGTCACGGGAGGACTGGCGAATGGAGCAAGTCAGCCCGGGCCGCTACCAGCTGCGCAAACCCATTGAGGCATTCAATGACGCCTTCCGCTGGGAATTCAAGTTCATCATCAACGGCAAATACTGGGCAGAGCCTTCCGCGCGCGTGCGCAACCGGGCAGCGGTGACGCAGCACAACTGGTTTTGGGAAACCGCCTACAACCATGAGCTGTATACCGCACGGCCGCATCCGGAAGGCAATGCACGCTTCTTCCTGCCCGGCTATACCGAGGCAGATGAAGTGCTCCTTACGGGCTCCTTCAGCAATTGGGATGAAAAGGGCTTCACGATGCAGCGTACTGAGGGCGGCTGGGAGCTGCAGCTGGAGCTGGACCCGGGGCGTTATGAGTACAAATTCATTGTGGATGGCGAGTGGATGCATGACCCGGCCAACCCGAATACCGTCGTCAATCAGTACCATACGCTGAATTCGGTTTACGAAATCACCAAAGAAGTGCAATTCCGCCTGGCCGGTTTTGCGGAAGCAGAAAATGTACGGCTGGCCGGCAGCTTTACCGACTGGGCGGAAAATGCCCGCCGCATGCACCGCGAAGGGAACGCCTGGGTGGTGAGCCTGCCCCTGACAGGGGGCAAGCACCTCTACAAATTTATCGTGGACGGCGAATGGATGACGGACCCGGCCAACCCGCTCAAAGAGTACGATTGGCACGGGCACCTGAATTCCGTAATTATGGTGCGGTAGGCCGGCCTGCTTAGGACAGCCCGTCCACCACCAGCTTGTAGGTCGGGTCTTCCACGACGTTTACGTCGATGATTTGCTCCGCATTCTTCAGCAGCTTGCGGCAATCCGGGCTCAGATGGTGCAGGTGCACCTTTTTGCCCACCTTCTGGTAGCGCTCGGTAATTTTGTTGAGCGCCTCGATGGCAGACATGTCCACTACCCTGCTTTCGCGAAAATCGATGATGACCTCTTCCGGGTCGTTCAGTACGTCAAATTTCTCATTGAAGACCGCTACGGAACCGAAGAAAAGCGGGCCGTACAGCTCGTAGTGCTTCACTCCGTTCTCATCAATACGCTTGCGGGCACGGATGCGCTTGGCGTTGTCCCAGGCAAAGACGAGGGCGGCAATGATTACGCCGATGAGCACGGCCAGAGCCAGGTTGTGCAGTACGGCCGTGATACCGGTAACCAGCACCATGACGAAAATGTCAGAAGGCGGCATCTTAGTGAGCGTCTTAAGGCTCGCCCACTCGAAAGTGCCGATCGCAACCATGATCATCAGGCCGGTGAGCGCTGCCATCGGCAGTTTTTCCACCAGGCCGGCGCCAAACATGATAAAGATCAACAGCATCACGACCATATTGACGCCTACATGGCCGCGATAGTTTTCGAGGCTATTGCTAAACAGCGAAAACCCGGCATTGCAAAACGCGGAGATAGCATGAAATAGGCTATAGCCCAGGCTGGGTAGCACTGGCATTCCGGATAGATAAAAGTATACGGCCATCATACAGGCGCCTATCGCTTCAATTGTCAGTGTGAGTTTGAAAATAGACTGAATAATCGGAATAACATAGGCTTGACTTTCTTTATCAATGGCTGATTGAAAGAAATAGACATTGCTATGCGATAGTTTATGTTTTGTCATAATTGCAAGCAATGCAGAGAGGGTCATGACCCCCATGCCGCCGATTTGAATAAGCAGGGCCAGAATGCCTTGGCCAATCGCAGACAGGGCCGTATCAACGGGGATAATACTCAGGCCCGTGACACACAGTGCCGAGGTTGCGGTAAATAAGGCCTCTGTATAAGTCAGTACCTGCGTATGGGATATGGGCATAAGCAGCAAGCTCGTACCGATAAAAATACTGCCTGTATAGCCAAGAAGTAGCAATCTAACTGGACTGAGTTGTTTCCGAGTCCTTAGACTGTATAGTTTATACAGTGCACTCAGGTCCAGTACAATGCTACAGGTGATGAATACGGGTATGTAGCCACTAATATAGACAAGTATACTGTATTTTGTGCTATGATAAAACCAGTGATCCAATTTATTAAACGCATACGAAACGGACACCTCCAGTGGCAAGCACATAAAGCCAGTTTGCCTGGGATAGTGCGTATACCGGTACATTACGCTGAAACTATTTTAGTATCTATTCTAGTGGTCTATTT
>CAJXXJ010000492.1 GCA_913062745.1 uncultured Phaeodactylibacter sp. | reverse complement strand
CTCAACGATGAGGGTTTTTCCACCCATGCCAGCTTTTTCGACTATGACAAGGACGGCGATCTCGATGTCTACATCCTGAATAACTCTTTTCAGGCTATTGGCAGCTTCAACCTGCGCAAAAACGAACGCCCCAAGCGCGACGAGCTGGGAGGCGACAAGCTGATGCGCAACGAGGGTGGCCGCTTTGTGGATGTGAGCGAACAAGCCGGCATCTACGGCAGCGTCATCGGCTTCGGCCTGGGCGTCACCGTAGGCGATGTCAATAACGACAACTGGGAAGACATCTTTGTGTCTAATGACTTCTTCGAACGGGATTACCTCTACATCAATCAGCAGGATGGCACCTTCCGCGAAGACCTGGTCAATCAGATCAAGTCCATCAGCGGTGCTTCAATGGGGGCGGATATGGCAGATATCAACAACGACGGCTACCAGGATATCTTCGTTACCGAAATGCTGCCCTCGGATTACAAGCGGTTGAAATCGGTCACCACCTTTGAGGACTGGGACAAGTACCAGTACAATGTGACCAACGACTACCACCATCAGTTCACCCGCAATGTGCTGCACCTCAACCGGGGCAATAACACCTTTAGCGAGATCGGGCGGCTGGCCGGGGTGGAAGCTTCCGACTGGAGCTGGGGTGCGCTGTTTTTTGATATGGACAATGACGGCTACAAGGACCTGTTTATCGCCAATGGTATTTACAAAGACCTTACTGATCAGGACTACCTGCAGTACATTGCTAATGAATCGGTCATTCAGGCCATTATCACCGATGAGGGCGTCAACTACAAGGAGCTGATCGATATCATCCCGTCTAACAAGGTGCCCAACCACGCTTATCGCAACGAAGGAGGCTTGCAATTTCGCGAATACACGGAGAGCGGCCTGCTGACGCCCAGCTTTTCCAACGGCGCTGCCTACGGCGACCTGGACAACGACGGCGACCTGGACCTGGTGGTCAATAACGTCAACATGCCCTGCTTTGTGTACGAAAACCAATCAGAGGGGCAAAACTACCTGAAGCTGCAGCTGCGCGGGCAGGGCAGCAACACCTTCGCTATTGGCAGCAAAGTAAAAATCAGCGACGGCGAGCGGAGCTGGCTGGTAGAACATCAGCCAACCCGGGGTTTTCAGTCCAGCATGGACCCGAATATCATAGTGGGGCTGGGAGCCGCTCAAACGGTCACCGCAGAAGTTATCTGGCCCGATGGCACCATCACCCGGCTCGGAGAGGTGGAAGCGAATCAGTCCATCACGGTAGAGGCGAATGAGAGCAGCCCGCAGGCCGGTGGGCAGGATATACTGCACCGCGATCAGGCATTCCGCCGGACAGAAGGCGGCTTGTCTTACCAGCACAAAGAAAACTACTACATCGACTTCAACCGCGAGCGGCTCGTTTACCACGGGCACAGCAATGAAGGCCCCCGGGTAGCCGTAGGGGATGTGAACCAGGACGGCAATACCGATTTTGTCATACCCGGCCCTAAAGATATGCCCTGTGTGCTCTTCCTGGGCGATGGGGCCGGCGGTTTTAGCGAGCAGGAACTGCAGGGCGTTTCTGCGGAAGCAGAGCACGTGGCTGCACACCTCTTCGACGCAGATAACGATGGCGACGCAGACCTTTATCTCGCGAGCGGTGGGGTGGAAATTACCGAATATTCTGCCCTGCTGCACGACCAGATTCTCTTCAACGATGGCAACGGGCAGTTCACCCGCGCGGCGCAGGTATTCCCCAACGATCAGAAGATGAGCACTCTGGCGGTCTCTTCTGCAGATATCGATCAGGATGGTGACCTCGATCTTTTTGTGGGGGAGCGCATCAAGATAGGCAATTACGGGGCGGCTTGTTCCGGCTTTGTCCTGGAGAACGATGGCAGCGGCAACTTTAGCGATGTGACTGCGAAATACTACCCGGAGCTTAGTGGTATCGGGATGATTACCAATGGCAGGTGGAGCGACCTCAACCAAGACGGGCGGCCCGATCTGGTGCTGGCCGGAGAATTTATGGAAGCGCAGGTACTGTTCAATGAGGGCGGTAAACTGCGCCGCGCCGAGCTGCCCTTCCCGCTGGCAGGCCTTTGGACCGGGCTTGAAGTAGCTGATGTGGATGGCGACGGGCTGGATGATGTAGTCCTGGGCAACCTCGGCACCAACACCCGCCTCACCGCAAGCGAAGGCCGCCCGCTGCGGCTGTACTACAGTGATTTTGACCAAAACGGGTTTGCAGAAAGCATACTGACCTTCAATGCCGAAGATGGCAAAGACTACCCCTATGCACTGCGCCACAACCTGACGCATCAGCTGCGCTACCTGAAGAAAAAATATCCGGATTTTCACTCCTTTAAGGATGCGGATATGAGCGAGATTTTTGAAGAAGCTCAATTGCAGCAGGTCGAAGTCCGGCAGGTCAACGAACTGCGCTCCGTGCTGCTGAAAAACCGCGGAGACGGCACTTTCGATAAGCAGGTACTGCCGGTTGCCGTGCAGTTCAGCCCGGTCTACGCGATAGCAGCTGCCGATGTCAATCAGGATAAGCAAACGGACCTGTTGCTCGGTGGCAATTTGTACAAAGTACAGCCGGAGCTGGGCCGCTATGACGCTTCCTATGGCCATTGCCTGATCAACGAAGGGCAGGGGCAGTTCACCGACCGCTCCGTTGAGCTGGGCTTTCAGGTGGACGGAGAAATCCGGGACATTCAGCTAATCGGCCGTACGGTTTACCTATTCAGAAATAATGATGAAGTCGTTACCTATGAGATCAACTATGAATAAACTTCAATGGGCCAGCCCGCTGCTGCTGCTGCTTGCCGTACTCAGCTGGAGCTGCGAATCTTCCGCTCCGCCGGCTACCGCGGGTGAGCAGGCGCAGCTGCGCAGCCTGGGGCCGGAAGAAACCGGAATCGACTTCGTTAACCAATTGACGGAGAGCGAAGGCCGGAATATTATCGAATACCTCTACTACTACAACGGCGGCGGCGTAGCCATTGGTGATATCAATAATGATGGCCTGGAGGATATCTTCTTTACGGCCAATCAACAGCCCGACAAGCTTTACCTGAACAAAGGCAATCTGCAGTTTGAAGACATTACCGCTCAGGCCGGGATCATTGCAGATGATGCCTGGTCTGCCGGCGTCATCATGGCTGACCTGAATAACGACGGTTACCTCGATATTTACGTTTGTAAAGTAGGTGTAGGCGTCATGCCGGCCGCACACAACCTGCTCTACATCAATCAAAAGGATGGCAGCTTCCGCGAAAGCTCAGAAGACTACGGGCTGAACTTTCAGGGCTTGTCCACGCAGGCGTGCGTTATCGACTACGACAAAGACGGAGACCTGGACCTCTACCTGCTCAACCACAACGTCCACTCCGTGCGCAGCTACGGCACCATTCAAAAGCGGAAGGAAAAGGACCCCTACGCCGGCGACCGCCTCTACGAGAACCGCGTCAGTGAGGCAGACGGTAAATTTGTGGATGTAACCGAAGAAGCGGGTATCTACAACAGCCCGCTGGGCTACGGCCTGGCGGTTACTGCTGCTGACCTCAACGGAGACGGCTGGACCGACCTCTACATCGGCAACGACTTCCACGAGAACGACTACATCTACCTCAATAATCAGAACGGCAGCTTCCGCGAAGTGGTACAGCAGTGGACCGACCACACTACCCAATTCAGCATGGGCGTAGACGTGGCGGACCTCAACAACGATCAGCTGCCGGATATCTTCAGCACGGATATGCTCCCCTTTGACGAAGAGATCTATCTGAAATCAGGAGGGGAAGATACAGATCAGGTCAAGCGCATCAAGGAAGACCTCGGCTTCGAGCAGCAGTACGCCCGCAACCACCTGCAGCTCAATACCGGGCAAGGCAGTTTCGTGGACCTGGCGCTGCAGACCCGCACCTTC
>CAJXXJ010000491.1 GCA_913062745.1 uncultured Phaeodactylibacter sp. | reverse complement strand
CCAGATCAGCTCCTCCTGGGGCACTTCCGGGCCCAGGTAGCGCTGCTTTGGCCCCATATCGCGGTGTGTCAGCTTGAACCAGGCACGGGCGAAAGCGTCCGCAAATTCATCCGGGTTCTCGTAGAAGCGACGGGAGATTACTTCGTAGGAAGGATCTACCTTCAGCGCCAGGTCCGTAGTCAGCATCATCGGCTGATGGCTCTTGGCTGCATCGTGCGCGTCCGGCACTGTGCCTGCGCCTGCGTCGCCCACCGGCTTCCACTGATAAGCGCCGGCCGGGCTCTTAGTCAGTTCCCACTCATAGCCAAAGAGGTTTTCGAAGTAGTTGTTGCTCCACTTGGTCGGCGTAGTCGTCCAGGCACCCTCCAGTCCGCTTGTGATGGTGTTGCCTGCATTACCGCTGCCGAAGGTATTCTTCCAGCCGGTACTCATTTCCTCAAGGGTCGCGCCGGCCGGCTCTGCACCTACGTATTGATCCGGGTCCGCTGCGCCGTGCGTTTTACCAAAGGTGTGGCCGCCGGCAATCAGTGCCACCGTTTCCTCATCATTCATGGCCATACGGCCGAAAGTCTCGCGGATGTCGCGTGCTGCGGCGATCGGGTCCGGGTTGCCGTTCGGGCCTTCCGGATTAACGTAAATGAGGCCCATCTGTACCGCAGCCAGCGGGTTCTCCAGCTCGCGGTCGCCGGTGTAGCGCTTGTCGCCCAGCCACTCGCCTTCGGAGCCCCAGTAGATATCCTCTTCCGGTTCCCATACGTCTTCACGGCCGCCGGCAAAACCGAAAGTCTTGAAGCCCATAGACTCCAGCGCGCAGTTGCCCGCCAGGATCATCAGGTCTGCCCAGGAGATTTGTTTGCCGTACTTCTGCTTGATCGGCCAGAGCAGCAGGCGGGCTTTGTCCAGGTTGGCGTTATCCGGCCAGCTGTTCAGCGGCGCAAAACGCTGTGTGCCGGCACCGGCACCACCGCGCCCGTCAGCAATCCGGTACGTACCAGCGCTGTGCCAGGCCATACGGATGAAGAAAGGACCGTAGTGGCCATAGTCTGCCGGCCACCAGTCCTGAGAGTCGGTCATCAGCTCGTACAAGTCCTGCTTGAGCGCTTTCAGGTCTAATTTCTTGAATTCCTCGGCGTAGTCAAACTCCTCGCCCATAGGGTTAGAGCGGTTGGAGTGCTGCCGCAGGATGGTCAGGTTAAGGCTGTTAGGCCACCAGTCGCGGTTGGAGCGGCCACTGCCGGCGGTGTATTTTACCGGGCCGCCCATGAACGGGCACTTGCTGGACTGGTTAACGTCCCAGACTTTTCCCTTCGGCCCGTGATCATGCGCGCCGTTGGTCCCGTTCGTCGTTGGATTGGGTTGCTTATCTTTTTCCATTGTACATGGTTTTTTGATTCTGTAATTGATTCAAAGATACGATAAACTTTATTTATTGAGTTTATACCGGTATAGTCAAAAGCTATAATTTAAAATAACTTCCTTTCCGCGCAGCCGACCAAATATTTCCCGAAAAAAGTAGCCACAAAGTGTACTTTTGCGGGAAAGCTGAATTACTGAACTTTTTCTGCAAAATTTGATTCTGTTTCAGCCTGTATTTTAATCTGTACTGCATATTCTGAAAGTATGAAAAAACTACTGCTTCTGCCACTGCTGATCACAATATTGCATACCCTGCAAGCACAGCCTCCCGGCTTCCGCAGAGGCGCACCTTCCGGCCCCTCTATCAAAGGCAAAATCACCGGCACAGTACTTGACTCCGTGACGCAGCTCCCGGTGGAATTTGCCACCCTCGTCCTGATCAATCCCAAAGACAGCAGTCAAATTACTGGCGGCATCACAAACGAAAAAGGCTTTTTTAAGCTAACCGACGTCTCTACCGGCACCTATGAGCTGCAGTTGTCTTTCATTGGTTACAAGGCTCAAACGATAGACGGTGTTCAGCTTACGCTGGAAAAGCCCGACACCGACCTCGGCACGCTGCTGCTGCAGCCGGATGGCGTGCTGCTCAACGAGGTAGAAGTTACCGAGACCCGCGCCATTATAGAAAATCGGATCGACAAAATCGTGTTCAATGCCGAACAAGATGTGACAACCGTAGGCGGCGATGCCGCTGATGTGCTCCGAAAAGCGCCTTTGCTTACAGTCGACATCGACGGGAATATCTCGCTGCGCGGCTCGCAGAATGTACAAATCCTGATCAACGGCCGGCCCTCCTCCCTGTTTGCCCAAAACCCCGGAGAAGCCCTGCGGTCTATCCCCGCTGATCAGATCAAAAGCGTGGAAGTGATCACCACGCCTTCCGCCCGTTACGACGGCGAAGGCACCGCCGGCATCGTCAATATCATCACTAAAAAGAAATCCGTACAGGGTTTCACGGGCTCTGTCAGCGGCAGCCTCGGTGCCCGGATCAACCGGGGCAGCGCCAACCTGAGCGTATCGAGCGGCCGTTTCGGGCTTAATGCCTCCATGAGCGGCTGGGCGTCCTGGCCGCGGGCGGGGTATTCCGAATTTTTCCGTCAGGACTTTGTGGGCGACACCGTGCGTACGCTGCGGCAGGATGGAGATTCTGAAAATCAGACCTTCGGCCCGCGCGGCTCCGTGGGCGCTTTCTATGACATCAACGCCTACAACAGCATCAACAGCTCGCTCACCTTTGGCGGCTTCGGCAGCACCAACGAAAGCATAACTGACGCTACCTTCTCCAATCCTCTTGCCGGCATTGAACAGGACTACGTGCGTACCAATACGAGCGAAAGCCTGCGGGCGAGCTTCGACTGGAATACGGACTACCGCAAGACTTTTAAGCGGGAAACGCAGGAGCTCGTCTTTGCCTTTCAGTGGAGCGGAGCCCAGGGCAATCAGGACAACTTCGTACGGCAGGAAGGCAATGCAGCCGCACTGGAAATCGATGAGCGCAACGCCAACGACAGCTACAATAACGAGTACACCCTGCAGGCCGACTACGTGCACCCTTACGGGAAAAAGGTAAAAATGGAAACCGGCGTCAAGGGCGTGCTGCGGCGCATCGACAGCGATTCGCGATACGAGGTCTTCAGCGAAGGCGAGCAGGACTATGTGCGGGACGCGCTGCGGTCCAATTTCTTCCTCTACGACCAGGACGTATACGCCGGCTACCTCTCCTTTAATGTCAAAATCGGTGAAAAATATGGCTTAGTGGCCGGAGCACGCTACGAATATACGGACATACGCGGCGACTTTGAGGACGAGAGCGGCCTGGCTTTCACCAATGATTACGGCAATGTGCTGCCGAGCATCATCATAAGCCGCACCCTGAAGCGGGCCTCTACCATCAAAGCCAGCTACGCCCGGCGCATACAGCGGCCCAGCCTCTTTTTCGTCAACCCTTTCATCAACTTCAACGACCCCTTCAGCATCACAACCGGCAACCCGGCGCTTGAGCCGGAGCTGACCGACCAGTTTGAGCTCAACTACGGCACCTTTTCCAAAGGCTTTTCGCTGAATGCTACGGCTTTTTACCGCCACTCGCAGGATGTCATCCAAAGCTTTCAGGAGGAAGTGGACGCGGAGGGTGTTTCCCGTACGACTTTCCTGAACGTGGGCCGCAACGAGTCTGTGGGCATTAACCTGTTCAGCTCCGTAAGCATAGGCGAGCGGGTGACGCTGCGGGGCGGGGCCAATATTTTCACCTTCAACACCCGCAGCGTAATCGGCGGGCAGCGGCTGAGCAACGAGGCCCTGCTCTTCAATGGCAATATCAACGGCTCCTACGAGATGGGCAAAGGCTTCATCCTTGAGGCTTTTGGCTTTTACCGGGCACCCCGGCAGACGGTACAGGGCAAGATCGCGTCCTTCTCCCTGCTGAGCATGGGCCTGAAAAAAGAGTTCAACAAGCGCCTTAGCCTCGGCATCAACGCTACTGAGCCCTTCTTCCGCTTTAAAGA
>CAJXXJ010000490.1 GCA_913062745.1 uncultured Phaeodactylibacter sp. | reverse complement strand
CGGCAGGGATCATAGAAATGATAATCTTCAGGGAAAACCGCAGCTCTTCATTCCAGCGGAACTGAAACAGCCCGCGCAGAATTTCGGCTACATCCTTACGGAAAACCAGCAGGGTAGCCAGAGCAGTAGCGGCGTGCAGCGTAACGGTCATCATCAGGCTTTCTTCCGCCAGGCTGTCGTCACCCAGGAAGTATTTAGCCAGTTCCAAATGCCCGCTGCTGCTTACGGGTAGAAATTCGGTCAGCCCCTGTATGATGCCGAGGACGACCGAACGAAGGAGTTCGTCCATGCTTTAGGCGCGTTTGAAAATAGCGTAAACTTCCACTCCCAGCCCGATGAGAATGAGGAGCGGAGCGATGAAGGTGCGGCGGGTGCTGTAGATCAGGTCTTCATCCCATACATCCGGCGAAGGCATCTGTCCGCCCGCCATCAGGATGAGCCCCAGAAATACCAACCCCAGGCCAGCCGCCATCAGGATGTAGTTCTCCCTGCCAAACTCGAGCGCCACCTTCTCGGGCTCCCGGCGGGTAGTGCGCCGCGCGGTGGTCGGCTTCACCTTTTTCTTCGCATTGCTGTCGGTGGTCACCACTACCTTCTTTTTACGATTCGTTTTATCCTTGCTCATTGAAGCTTGTGTTTTTTCTGTTTAAACGTTTTGCCTGCCACCCCCCGGGCTCAGACTATTCAGCCGGATGACTGGCTGATGATAAATCAGTACAAATCATCTACCCGCATCTTCAGGTACTTGCGCACCACATAGTAAGTGCTTAGCGTATTGATGGCCATGCCGAGCGCCAGCAGCAGCACGAAGAGCATAATCATTCCCGTCCAGTCCTGCAAGTCGCGCAGCCCCGGCACGTCAGATTGCACCCAAAGGTACAACAAAAGCAAGCCAACCGAAGCTATCGCACCGCTGATGAGCCCGTGCACCATAGCCCGCCGCAGGAAGGGCTGGCTGATAAACTCCCAGGACGCGCCGACCAGCTCCATGTTTTTGATCAGGAAACGGTTGGCGTACAGCGCCAGGCGCACCGTATTGTGGATAAGCGTTACCGCAATGCCGATGAACAGCAGCAGCACCACGGCAGCCGCCAGCCCCACTGATCGGATATTATCCGCAATATCGTTGACCAGGCTTTCCTGGTAGTATACATCGGTTATGCCTTCGCGTTCAATCAGGCCGGTACGAATTTTCACCAGGCTGTCCGGGTGCATGTAATTAGCCCGCACATTAAAGGTGATTACATCGTAAAGGGGGTTGGGCAGGTCGAGCTTCAGAAAATCCTCTCCGAACTCTTCGCGCATGATATCTGCAGCCTGCTCCTTGCTGATGTATTCAGCGGAGCCTTCGCGCACGAAAGGCTGCTGCTCTATGCTGCTCAGTATGCTGCGCGCGCCGCCTTCTTCCGTCTGTAATTCGATGATCAGGTTGACCCGCTCCTTCAGCCGCTGTACCACCAGCTGAGCATTCAGCGCCGTCAGGGCGAAAAAACCGAGCGCAAACAGCACCAGCGCCACGCTGATGATGGAGTACCAATAATTTGGGCGGCTGCGGCGAGCCGGCTTGGGTCCGTTGTCAACCATTTTTATTTATTTGGATGCCGGTGGCAGGTATTTCCTGCTTCCTACTGTTCCTTCTCTTCCATTTTCTTCACCACATCTTCGGTCTTGCGCACCAGGCGCTCCCAGTCTTGCTCTATGGCACGGCGCTTGCCTTCTTCCATGGGCGGTTGTTCTTCGGCGGCGGTGTTGTTGTACTGCTCGGGCAGCTGCTCTTCCTCCACCTGTTCGCTAAGGGCGCGCCGCTCGTCTTCCAGCTCCCGGATCTCGTCCAGCAGCTCGCGGTTGTCCTCCAGCATTTTCGCTTTTTCCTTGAGGTTGTCGATCAGGCCGCCGATTTTGTCCAGGGCCTCATCGTATTTTCCTTCCTCAAATTTCTCTTTTTCCGACTTCAGCAAGCCGACCGCCGACTTGGTCAGGTCCTTCACGCCGGTGAAAATTTCCTTTGATTGCTGCTTTTCTTCCTCCGTGCCAAAGAAATAATTGTACACCAGGATGCCGGCCACAAGCAGCAGGCCGATTTTGATTAAGCTACGTAGCATATTGGGGATATTTTGGTCACCAGCTGCAATATTACTGCCTGCTTGCCACAGATGTGGGGCGTAATCCGAGCTAGTTTGGTGTCAAAGGTAAAAAAATTGGGCATTTTCTATATTTTCGCCCCCCGGCGAAGGAACTATTGCCCGCAAGGCGTTAGTTCATGCAAAAACGACAAATCACCGAACGGAATTATGGATTATCAACCCGGTCAAATCGAAAAGCGCTGGAAGCAGTTCTGGCAAGAGCAAGCAGTTTATAAAGTCAGCAATGAAAGCGACAAGCCGAAGTACTACGTACTCGACATGTTCCCCTACCCTTCCGGGGCGGGCCTGCACGTCGGGCACCCGCTGGGCTATATCGCTTCTGACATCTACGCGCGCTACAAGCGGCTGACCGGGTACAATGTGCTCCACCCGATGGGCTACGACGCCTTCGGGCTGCCCGCAGAGCAGTACGCCATAGAAACCGGCGTGCACCCGGCCGTTTCTACTGCAAAAAATATCGCCCGCTACCGCGAGCAGCTGGACAATATCGGCTTCAGCTTCGACTGGAGCCGCGAGGTGCAGACCTGCGACCCGCAGTACTACAAGTGGACCCAGTGGATTTTCCTGCAGTTGTACAAGCATTACTACGACACGGCTGCCGATAAGGCGCGGCCGGTGGAAGAACTGACCGCCGTGTTTGAGCGGGAAGGCAATGCTAATGTGCAGGCTGCTAGCTCACAGGAAACAACCTTTACGGCGGACGAGTGGAAAGGCATGAGCGCCAAAGAGCAGGACGATGTCCTGATGAACTACCGCCTGGCTTACCGCAAGCGCACCTTTGTCAACTGGTGTGAAGCGCTGGGCACCGTACTGGCGAACGATGAGGTGAAAGACGGTGTATCCGAACGGGGTGGCCACCCGGTGGAGCGCCGCCCGATGATGCAGTGGTCGTTGCGCATTACCGCTTACGCGGAACGCCTGCTGAGCGGGCTCGACAAGGTGGACTGGACCGACGCCATGAAGGCTATGCAGCGCAACTGGATTGGCCGCAGCGAGGGCGCTCAGCTGTTCTTTGAGGTGGAGGGCCATGAGGAATCCATCGAAATTTATACCACCCGTCCGGACACCATCTTCGGCGCGACCTTTATGGTGCTGGCACCTGAGCACGATCTGGTGGAACAACTGACCACCGATGAGCAGCGCAGCGATATCGAGGCCTACAAAGACTACGTCAAAACCCGCTCCGAACGCGACCGTATGTCGGATGTGAAGACCGTAAGCGGCGCTTTTACCGGTGCTTACGCCCTCAACCCCTTCAACGGAGAGAAAATTCCGGTCTGGATCAGCGAATACGTGCTGAAGGACTACGGCACCGGCGCCATCATGGCCGTGCCTGCCGACGATGAGCGCGATCAGCGCTTCGCAGAGAAATTCGGGCTGCCCATCGTACAGGTCATCGATAAGTCTATGTACGAAGGAGCCGGCGTGGAAGACAAAGTGGGCAAGATGATCAACTCCGGCTTCCTCGATGGCATGGAGGTAGCGGACGCTATCGAAGCCACCCTGAAACGGATTGAGGAAATGAACATCGGCAAGCGGCAGGTCAACTACCGCCTGCGGGATGCGATCTACAGCCGGCAGCGTTACTGGGGCGAGCCTTTTCCGATCGTATACGATGAGGAAGGCGTCAGCCACCCGATGAATGAAAAGGAGCTGCCGCTGGAGCTGCCCGAACTGGCCGACTTTAAGCCGGCTTCCGGCGGGCAGTCGCCGCTGGCGCGGGCTACCGACTGGGTGAATTTGCCGAATGGCTGGAAACGGGAAACGGATACCATGC
>CAJXXJ010000489.1 GCA_913062745.1 uncultured Phaeodactylibacter sp. | reverse complement strand
GGCATTTTCGTTGACGGTGAGCAGGCTGGAGGAGCGGTTGTTCCAAAATACCTTCAGGTAGTTGCCGCCCTCGAACAGGTACTGCAGCCCGAGGTCAGACTCCAGGTCGAGGTAAGAAGTGTCCCGCTTGTACAGGTTGAATGCAAAGTCGACTCCAAAAGGCAGGCCGAGCGGGTAGGGGAGGTTGAATTCCAGTTCCAGCTCCTGCGTTTCCGGGCGCAGCTGCTCAAAGGAAGCGTAGATGCGCTCCCCCCGCCCAAACTGGTTTTGCAGCTCGCCGTTGAAGGTGCCGGTGATGAGCACGGAGCGGTTGTTGAGCTGTTGGCCGGCGGCATTTTGCGGCAGCACGCCCAGCACAAAGTCGAAGCGGCTTGCCCGTTTTTTGTTTAGCGGAAGCTGTATGCTCGCGCGTTCGCCTACGAATTCCACAGTAGGGTCGCCCTTAAGTTGCAGAAATGGCAGCTCCTGTATGCGGTTGCGCACCCGCAGTACTTTTTGGTTGCTGTAGGGCTGCCCCTCCGCCAGCCCCAGGTAGTTCTCCAGATACGCCTGATTGATGCGTGCATCTCCTCTGAGCGCTACTTCCTCCACCAGAATCAGCGGGCCTTTATCCAAAAAAAGCTGCGCACTCACCCTGCCCTGCTCTATGCGGATGCTGTCCAGCCAGACGACGGCGAAGGGGTAGCCATGGTTTTCGGTATAGTCGAGCAGCGCTTCCTGTAGTTTTCTCATCTGTTCAATACGAAAGGGGCGCTCGCGGTACAGGCGCTCGCGAAAGCCCACGGCGTCGACCATCTGCGGCGGCACATTGCCATTGCTCAGCTGTACCCACTCGTAGGCAGGCCCCAGCCGCAGGGATGCCCGGAATACGCTGTCGCGCAACAGCAAAGTATCCACCGAAGCTTCCAGGAAAGAGGCCTGGTGCAGCTCCTGAAGCTGCTGCCAGATGTGCTCCCGTACGGATAAAGAATCCCCAAAGGCCGGAGGGGGCGGCAGCCGGCGCCCGACAAACTCAGCCGTAGTATCAAGCGGAATCCATTGCAATTGGAATTGTGCGGAAAGCGCCCCCGGCAACAGGCACAACGCGCACAGGCCTACACTGTAGGCCCATACCCTGATCGTATGCTGAAACCTGCTGACCATTGCTGCCGTATTAATAAATTGTTAAAGGCCCGAACGGGCCGACTAAAAGCTTTATCTTTTTCATTTACAATGAGTCGGGCATCGGCGTTTTGTCCACTGCTGTGGTGTGCCTTTTACAGGCAGAGACGTTAATTTGTCCAAATTATTGCCAACCTGTACAACTGTGCCGCTGAAATCATAGTTGTTCTGCATAACAAAGCATGCTCATCATGACTAAGAAATACCTTAAGTTCGCCGCTGTTGCCGGTGTGTTGCTCATCAGCCTTTCTGCTTTCAGCGGGCCGCGCAACAAATATTTTGACATCCTCAAAAACCTGGAGATCTTCTCCAACCTCTACAAAGAGATCAATACCTACTACGTAGACGATGTGGACCCCGGGCAGCTGATGCGCACCGGTATCGACGCGATGATGGAGTCGCTCGACCCCTTTACCAACTATATCTCCGAGTCTCAGATCGAAGGCTACCGCTATATGACCGAAGGCAAGTACAACGGCATCGGTGCTATCAGCGAGCAGATGGGCAAGTACGTGACCATCGTGGAGCTGTACGAAGACCAGGCCGCGGATAAAGCCGGCCTCAAACCGGGAGACAAAATCATCGCGGTAGATGGCAAAGACGCTGTGGACAAATCACCGGAAGCAGTTAACAACATCCTGCGGGGCTTTCCGGGTACGGAAGTGGAGCTGACCATCCGTCGTCCGGGCCGCGAGGGCGACTTCAACGTCACGCTGCAGCGCAGCGAGGTACAGGTGCCGAATGTGCCTTACTCCGGCATGGTGAGCGAGGATATCGGCTACGTAGCCCTGACTACCTTTACCCGGGAAGCCGGTAAGAATGTAGGCGATGCGGTACGGGCGCTCAAGGAGGAAAACCCGGAGCTCAAAGGCGTTATTTTCGACCTGCGCGGCAACGGCGGTGGCCTGCTGACGGAAGCCGTGAATGTCTCCAACGTATTTATCCCCCGCGGGGAAGTAGTGGTGACCACCAAAGGCAAAGTCAAAGAGTGGGACCGCAGCTTCAGCACCACCGGAACGCCGGTGGATACCGAGATCCCGCTTGTGGTACTCATCAATGACCGCTCTGCTTCGGCTTCGGAGATCGTGAGCGGAGTGATGCAGGATTACGACCGCGGCGTGCTCATCGGGCAGCGCTCTTACGGAAAGGGCCTGGTGCAAAACACCCGGGATATCGGCTACAACTCCAAGCTGAAGCTGACTACCGCCAAGTACTACATTCCCAGCGGGCGCTGCATTCAGAGCGTGGAATATGAAGACGGGGAGCCGGTAGATATTCCGGACGATCAGCGTACGCCTTTCAAAACGCGCAACGGCCGTACCGTACTTGACGGAGGCGGGGTAAAGCCAGACCTTACCATCAAGAAGTTTACAGACGCCGGCATCGTGAAAAGCCTGATCGACCAGCACCTGATTTTTGATTTTGTAACGGCTCACGTGCAAGGTATTGACAGCATCGGTGCGGTAGAGGAATATCGCTTTGAGGACTTTGATGCCTTCGTGGCATTTCTTGATGCGCAGGCTTTCGACTACGACTCCGAGAGCGAAAAACTCCTCAAAGAGCTGAAGGAAACCGCCGAGGAGGAAGGCTATGAAATCGATGAACGCATTGCTGCCCTGGAAGCGGAAATCGATGCCAGCAAGCAGAACGCTTTGCAGCAAAACCGGGATATTATCACGGATCTGATCGAAAAGGAGGTGGCCAGCCGCTTCCACTATCAGCGCGGCAAGATCAAAATGGGCCTGCGCAACGATAAAGAAATCAAAGATGCAATCGAACTGCTGGGGGACAGCGCACGCTACCAGGAGCTTTTGAGTGCTCAGTAAGAGTAGCCTACAGCGGTGGGCTCAGGGCGTTTTTTAATCGTTTAAGACGGAGCACCCTGAGCCCATTTCCCCTTTCCCCTCACCCAGCCCATCCCTCCCGGTCGAGGCTCCGGAAGTGAATAGCTTCCGCCAAATGCTCCATCGCAATCTTCTCGCTATCGTGCAGGTCCGCAGCCGTGCGTGCCACCTTCAGGATACGGTCGTACGCCCGGGCGGACAGCTGCAGTTTTTCCATGGCCTTTTTGACCAGCATACGGCCCGCCTGATCGATATCGCACCATTCGCGCACCATACGACTGGGCATTTGCGCATTAGAGTTGATGCCGGGGTGGTCCTTGTAGCGCTCAGCTTGTATTTCCCTTGCGCGCTGTACCCGGGTGGCTATCTCCTCGCTGGATTCTGAGGGCAGCTCCGAGCTTGCGAGCTGATCATAAGAAACCGGCGTCACCTCCACATGCAGGTCGATGCGGTCGAGCAGAGGGCCGGAGATTTTGTTCAGGTAGCGGTTGATTTGCGCCGGGCCACAGACACACTCTTTTTCCGGATGATTGTAGTAGCCGCAGGGGCAGGGGTTCATGGAGGCAATCAGCATGAAGTTGGCGGGGTAGTCCACGGTAATGCGGGCGCGGGAGATGGTTACGCGGCGTTCTTCCATTGGTTGGCGCAGTACTTCGAGCACACTGCGCTTGAATTCCGGCAATTCATCAAGAAACAGCACGCCGTGGTGTGCCAGGGATATCTCGCCCGGCAGGGGGTTGCTGCCTCCGCCCACAAGTGCCACATCGCTAATTGTGTGGTGTGGTGCGCGGAAAGGCCGATTGGCAATAAGAGCCGACTCAGGCGGTAAGGTGCCGGCTACGGAGTGGATTTTCGTAGTTTCCAGCGCTTCGTGCAGGTTGAGCGGCGGCAGGATGGTGGGCATACGGCGGGCCAGCATCGTTTTG
>CAJXXJ010000488.1 GCA_913062745.1 uncultured Phaeodactylibacter sp. | reverse complement strand
CGTTGAGAACATGGGCGCTCAAATGGTGAAGGAAGTCGCTTCCAAAACTGCTGACGTAGCCGGTGACGGTACCACTACGGCTACCATCCTCGCTCAGGCTATGATCGGCGCAGGCCTGAAAAACGTTACTGCCGGCGCTAACCCGATGGACCTCAAGCGGGGCATCGACAAAGCCGTTGCTGCCGTAATCGCAGACCTCAAGAACCAGTCTGAAGTTGTCGGCGACGACTTCGAGAAGGTGAAGCAGGTCGGTTCCATCTCTGCCAACAACGACGAAGAAATCGGTACGCTGATCGCTGACGCTATGAAGCGCGTGTCTAAAGACGGCGTAATCACCGTAGAAGAAGCTAAAGGTACGGAAACCTACGTGGACGAAGTGCTCGGTATGCAGTTCGACCGTGGCTACCTGTCTCCTTACTTTGTAACGGATACTGAAAATATGATCACGGAGTACGAAAACCCGTACATCCTGATCCACGACAAGAAAATTTCCAACATGCAGGATATCGTACCTGTACTGGAAAAAGTCGTACAGTCTGGCCGCCCGCTGCTCATCATTGCGGAAGACATTGAAAGCCAGGCCCTGGGCGTACTCGTGGTCAACCGCCTGCGTGCTCAGCTGAAGGTGGTAGCTGTAAAAGCTCCTGGCTTCGGTGACCGCCGCAAAGCAATGCTGGAAGACATCGCCATCCTGACCGGCGGTACGGTAATCAGCGAAGAGAAAGGCTACAAGCTGGAAAACACAGATCTCGAGCACCTGGGAAGTGCTGAGAAAATCACAATTGACAAAGACAATACCACAATTGTCAATGGCAATGGCGAGGATAACCAAATCGAAGCACGGATCAACCAGATCAAGCAGCAGATCGAGGCAACGACTTCTGACTACGACAAGGAGAAACTGCAGGAGCGCCTCGCCAAGCTTTCCGGCGGTGTTGCCGTACTCTACGTAGGTGCAGCTACCGAAGTGGAGATGAAAGAGAAGAAGGACCGCGTAGACGATGCACTGCACGCTACCCGTGCTGCAGTGGAAGAAGGCATCGTTGCCGGCGGTGGTGTCGCACTGGTGCGCGCCATCAACGCGCTGGAAAACGTGAAGGGCGATAACGAAGACCAAAACATCGGAGTACAGATCGTGCGCAAGGCACTGGAAGCTCCGCTGCGCACCATCGCAGATAACGCTGGTGTAGAAGGCTCTGTTATCCTGCAGCGTGTGCTGGCTGAATCTGGCAGCATGGGCTACAATGCCCGCACAGACTCCTTCGAAGACCTGAAGAAAGCTGGTGTGATCGACCCCACAAAGGTAACGCGCATCGCACTGGAAAACGCCGGTTCTATCGCAGGCATGTTGCTGACCACTGAGTGCGTGATCAACGACAAGCCAGAGCCGGAAACCGGAGGCGGCATGCCTGGCGGCGGCGGTATGCCAGGTGGCATGCCCGGCATGATGTAATTGAACGGGGCAACCGCCTCTTAAAGGATATCAACTTTTGAAGGCCTCCTTACCTTATGTGTAGGGAGGCTTTCTCCTTTTACTGACATTATACAAAACAAAAAACGATGCAGACCTTTAAGCCCTTTTATTTGATTCTCCCTCTTTTCATGCTGCTCACCTCCTGCGTTTCCTATCAGAAATATGAAGATCTGCAGGCTGACCGTGACCGGCTGCAGTCTAACTATGATGATATTTCCGAGCGGCTGGAAAATGCCCGTGCTGAATACCAGGCGCTACAGGATGAACAGGAAAGCCTGCAGAAAGAACTACAGGAAACCAGGAAAGACCTGCAAGTCGCCAGAGAGCGCTATGAGCAGCTCAACTCAGCTAACGAAGACTTGCTTGCCCGCTATGACCGCATGCTGGAACAAAACCAGCAAATGCTGGAAAGCTCTTCCGATGAGCGCAGCAAACTGCTGGCAGAGCTATCGCGCAAACAACAAGAGCTGGACCGCCGCGAGCGGGAGCTGCAACGCCTTGAGCAGCAGGTAGAGCAACGGGAGGAAGACGCCGAACAACTCCGCGCCGACCTCAAAGAGCGGGAGCAACGGGTCAATGAGCTGGAAGCAGCTATCGCAGAAAAGGAAGCCCGGCTGGCCAGCCTTAAGAACACCATCAACCAGGCCCTTTTAGGGTTCTCCGATACAGACCTGTCTGTACGGGAAGAAAATGGTAAAGTGTATGTATCGCTTAGCCAGAACCTCCTCTTCCCTTCCGGCAGCAAATCCATCAACGCAGAAGGCAGGAAAGCCATTGGCAAAGTAGCCGAGGTACTCAAAGCTAATCCGGATATTGCCATTACCGTAGAGGGTCATACGGATACGGACGGAGACGCCGCTTTCAACTGGGACCTTAGTGTAGGGCGGGCCACTTCAGTAGTGAAAGTGCTGACCGCCAATGGTGTCGACCCTACCCGAATTACGGCAGCCGGCCGCGGTGAGTTCTACCCTGTAGCTTCCAATGACACTGCCGCAGGCAAGGCTAAAAACCGACGTACGGAGATTATCCTGACGCCAAAGCTTGACTTGCTCTACCAGATTATTGAAGAGTAAATTCGCCGAAAGGCAGGATGCGCAGCCGGGGCCCACCCCGGGCTGCGTGTTTTTTTTACGCTTTGCTGAAGCCCGCTAACAAGGGTACAACATTTTGCTTTCGGACTTTAATCCGGAAAAACCTCAGCCGCCATAGCCATAGACTGTCGAAACTCCCCTAAGTCTATACCTGTATCCTCCATAAGCTCATCGAAGTAAAAGGCCATGTTTTCCGTTGGCATATTACCCGTAAGGTCATCTTTTGCCATCGGGCAGCCACCGTATCCTTTGATCGCTCCATCAAAACGGCGGCAGCCGCTCTCATAAGCAGTAGCCACCTTCTCTTTCCACTTATCCGGTACGGTATGGAAGTGAGCTCCGAACTCTGCATTGGGATAGTGCGGAGTAAGATTACTGAACAGGTAGCTAATGCTCTCCGGGCTCGCCACGCCTATCGTATCCGAAAGTTGCAAGATATTGATTCCCATCTCAATCAGGCGGTCCGACCACTTTTGCACGATATCCACGTTCCAGGGGTCGCCGTAGGGATTGCCGAACCCCATGGAGAGGTAAGCGACGAGCTGCTTACCGTGTTTGGCACAGATATCCTGAATCTGTTGAATTCGCTCAACCGACTCCTCTATTGTGGCGTTGGTATTCCGGAGCTGGAAAGTCTCTGAGATAGAAAAAGGGTACCCCAGATAGGTTATTTCCTCAAATTGTGCAGCGTCGCTTGCCCCCCGGCGGTTAGCAACGATAGCCAACAGTCGGGTATTAGTTTCGGAAAGATCCAGTTGTTTCAGCACATCGGCCGTGTCCCGCATCTGTGGGATAGCTTTGGGCGATACGAAGCTGCCGAAGTCGAGTGTATCAAACCCGACTTTGAGCAGCTGATTAAGGTAGGCGGCTTTCTTTTCGGTTGGGATGAAAGTCTTGATACCCTGCATGGCATCTCTTGGGCATTCTATGATTTTGACCATGTTGGTGTTTATTGGTTAGAGCGACTAAACTCAGAAGAAGGCTCTGCCCCGGACAATGAGGCGGACGGCTTCATCATCCGTATGCAAACCTAATAATTGCTAAGCTAAATAATTTCGACATGAATAAAAACAAAGGAATATTCTCATTAGTTGGCTTCCTGCTTGCAGGGATTGGCTTTTCGGCCATCGTTTTGGACTTGGTCGGCGCTAAGCTCTCTTTCTTAGTCTGGATTGATCAGTGGGGAGCGCTACTGGGGTTTCTCATTAAGCTCGTACTGATTTTAGCTGGCATCGTCATCGTCTATCTGGCCCGCTCCGATTTTAGCGGAGAAGGGGAAATTTAACGGCTGCTTAAACTTCCGGCAATACTAAGAGCATACAAGAGCCGGGCATTCCCACTGTGGAGTGCCCGGCTTTTTTTATGGCTTCCGCCCAAAA
>CAJXXJ010000487.1 GCA_913062745.1 uncultured Phaeodactylibacter sp. | reverse complement strand
CGGTCATGAAGCTGGTGGAGGTCATCCGCGGATACGCCACTACTGACGAGACGACCGATAAAGTGATGGACCTCTCCAAAAAGCTCGGGAAAGTTCCCGTAGAGGTAAATGACTATCCCGGCTTCGTCGCCAACCGCATCCTCATGCCGATGATCAATGAGGCCATCATCAGCCTGCACGAAGGCGTAGCCGGCGTAGAGGAAATCGATACCGTCATGAAGCTGGGCATGGCACACCCGATGGGGCCACTGCAACTGGCAGATTTTATCGGACTTGATGTTTGCTTGTCCATTTTGCGTGTCCTGCACGATGGCTTCGGCAACCCGAAGTACGCTCCCTGCCCGCTGCTGGTCAATATGGTGACCGCCGGCAAAAAAGGCGTCAAGTCCGGAGAAGGGTTCTACACCTACGGCCACGGTACGAAAGAGCTGATTGTGGCGGATGCTTTCAAAAAGTAAAACGTCTTGTACCCTACAGATTGCTAGCGCCCCGCAGCTGCCTGAAGATGCAACTGCGGGGCGCTTTCGTCTCAGGGGGCCGTATTTGCTCAACTATTTGTTTGCTAAATCTTGTTTTATAAATTTTATTGTTTTAAATTTGTGGTTCGATCCATTAGTTAAAACAAAATAGTAGAGGCATGGGACACCGCAACAACCGGCCCAATCCCCCCAAAGCCATCTCTATGCAGGCTTTTCTGGACTCGCTGGGCCGCAATTGGTTCAACGGCGTACTGTTGGGATTGGGGATATACATCCTTTTTTTCAAAGATATCAGCATACAGTTCAATATGAACAGCGCGGGTTCCGCCATCGTAGCGGAGCGAACGCTTAGCACCGGGCAGGCTCAGGTGTTGCCCGCTTCCATGAGCATGGAGGCAGCGCATGAATCTCCCGCCCGCAACGTCAGCGCGCAGACCATTCAGTGGGACCCGAGAGGGGAGGAGGACTTTCCCAACCTGACCTTCGTGCTTCGCCCGGAATACGGCGAAAAGCACAACGTTCGCCCGGAAGTCGTCGAAGCGAAAATCAAAAAGTGCGAAGACTACGTAGAGCGCTTCAAGATGATTGCCATTCGGGAGATGGAAGAACATGGCATACCAGCCAGTATAACCCTGGCACAGGGCTTGCTGGAGTCTGACGCCGGCGAGAGTCAGCTGGCGACCGAAAGCAACAACCACTTTGGCATCAAGTGCCGCAGCAAATGCCGGGGCTGCACCTGCCGCAATTATTCTGACGATGACGTCTATGATATGTTCCGGGTGTTTGATTCCGTAGAGGAAAGCTTCCGAGAGCATTCGGCTTTGCTGAAAGGCAGCCGGTACAAACGCCTGTTCGATTTGCGCATCAGCGATTACAAAGGCTGGGCACACGGGCTGAAGAAAGCCGGATATGCTACGGACAAGCGGTACGCTTACAAGCTCATTCAGATCATCGAATTTATGGGGCTGGAGAAATACGATAGGCTGGGCGCTTGATAATCGGGCAGGTTTGCTATCTTTCTGCGGAAAGACCAACTCGACCTGCCTATGAGCACCCTGCGGCGACTAGCGGACAGCATACATATGCTCAATGAGCGCATCGGACAAGCAGCATCCTGGCTGAGTACGGCCCTGATGCTGCTTGTGGTTGTGGATGTAATTGTCCGCTATTACTTCAACGATACACAAGCCTGGATCATTGAACTGGAATGGCACCTCTTCGGGCTGATTTTCCTGCTGGGAGCCGGGTATGCGTTCCGGCACGACAAGCACGTGCGGGTGGACGTGTTTTATGCTAAATTCAGCGAGCGCGACAAAGCCTGGGTCAATCTGATCGGCGGGCTCATCTTCCTGCTGCCCTGGGCCATTTTACTGATCCTAGTTTCCTACGATTACGCGCTCATTGCCTACCGCATCGGCGAGGGCTCTCCGGACCCCGGGGGGCTGCCTGCGCGTTACCTCATCAAGTTTGCGGTCACAGCCGGCATGGTGCTGCTGTTGCTGCAGGGGCTGGCCAGTATTATAGACAGCCTGCTGGTGCTGAAGGGCGTACCTCCGAGCAAGCATTCTAAACTGTATACGGAGCATCAAAACCACGGTTAAGCATGGCGCTGCTGGCAATCCTTCTCTTTTTTAGCATTTTCCTGCTGATCCTCTACGGCTACCCGGTGGCATTCACCCTGGGCGGCATCTCCGTCCTCTATGCCGTCTGCTTTTTGGATAGTGGCAGCTACATTGCGATAGCGCCGCGCATCATGGGCGTGGTGAGCAATTACGTCCTGCTGGCGGTACCGCTTTTCGTATATATGGGGATCATGCTGGAAAAATCGGGGCTGGCGGCAAGCCTGCTGGAAACGATGGCCATGCTCTTTGGCCGCATCCGGGGCGGGCTTGCAGTGAGCGTGGTCATCGTAGGGGCACTGCTCGCCGCTTCTACGGGCATTGTAGGGGCGACGGTCATCACGATGGGGCTCATCAGCCTGCCGACTATGCTGAAGCGCGGCTACCGCACAGAGCTGGCCACGGGGACTATCGCCGCATCCGGGACCCTGGGGCAGATCATTCCGCCTTCTGTAGTGCTGGTACTGCTGGGCAGCGTGCTGAATGTCTCGGTGGGCAAACTATTTGCTGCGGCGCTTATACCTGGCTTGTTGCTGGTACTGGTCTATGTCCTTTACATCTTTGGCGTAGCCTGGCTGCGGCCGGACTATGCCCCGCCCATGCCGGCGGAGGAAATCCGGGCATTCCGCAAGGATAATTTTGCCTACAAGGTCATACAAGCCTTCCTGCTGCCGCTTTTGCTAATTGTAGCCGTGCTGGGCTCCATATTTTTGGGCATCACCACACCAACCGAAGCAGCAGCGGTAGGCGCGCTTGGTGCCACACTGCTGACGATCGGGCAGGGGAAGTTCAGCATGAAGGTGCTGCGGGAAGTCATGCGGGAAACCACTCACCTGACCAGCATGGTATTTATCATACTGCTCGGCGCAACGGTGTTCTCCTTTGTATTCCGGGAAATGGGCGGAGATACCTATCTGGTGAGCCTGATTCAGCAGTCCAATCTTTCCCCCATGGCCTTCCTGGCGCTGGTAATGGTAGTGGTGTTTATTGCCGGCTTCTTCATCGACTTTATAGAGATTGTATTTATCATCGTGCCGGTGGTTGCGCCTATCTTCACCTCTTTGGGCATCGACCTTATCTGGATCGGTGTCCTGCTGGGGCTGAACCTGCAGACTTCTTTCCTGTCGCCGCCTTTCGGGTTTGCGCTGTTCTATTTGAAAGGCGTAGCTCCACCGGGTGTTAAGACGCAGCACCTGTACCGCGGCATACTGCCCTTTGTGCTGATACAGCTGGTCTTCTTAGCGGCAGTCATTCTGTTTCCGGAGCTGGTTTATCTGCTGTTTTGATTACCCCAGCCGCAGTTGTGCTTCCCGCTGGATTTTGTTGTAGTACGCCTTTTCGGTAATCAGAGAATAGTTGGCTGCTTTTTGCTGAAAAGCGCGGTAGCTGTCGTAGACCTTTCGGCTGGCCGGGTCCCGCGCTGTGATATCCGCAATAGCTTCTTCGGTATATACCCTAAGCTGACTGAACACCTCATCCGGGAACTGCCGGATATCAATGCCCATATCGAGGAAGTCAGCCAGAGCGGCTGCATTTTTGGCTTCCATCTGTCCGTGTACCCAGCCGGATACAGCCTGCCCGGTCGTGAGGATGATGGTCTGCAAATCTGAAGGCAGCTGTTCAAATAAAGACTTGTTGACGAAAAACTCGAGCATAGTACCCGGCTCGTGCCAGCCGGGGCTGTAGTAATATTTTGCAATTTCGTGAAAGCCCATGAGGGTATCGTGGTAAGGGCCCAGCCATTCCGTGGCATCGATGACCCCGCGTTCCAGCCCGGTATAGATTTCTCCGCCTGCCATGAGCACCGGTGCACCGCCCGCCCGTTGCAGTACCTTGCCGCCCAGGCCGGGGATGCGCATTTT
>CAJXXJ010000486.1 GCA_913062745.1 uncultured Phaeodactylibacter sp. | reverse complement strand
TTGATTCGCGCATGCCAGAAAAAGCTGCAGAGCGGCAAGCGCCGGGATACACAGACGGCAGCAACGCAGGGCGCTACCCGCGGCAGAGCGGCGGCTGTGCATGCTCCCCCCGCCAAAAAGAAAAAAAGCGGGCTTTGGACAGTTTTTAAATGGGGGCTGGGCATTGCCGGTGGGGTGCTTTTACTGCTGGTCTTGTGGATCAGCAGCCTGGATATCGACACCGGCTTCCAGCAGGAAATGCCTTTCCCTACTCCAGGGCCGTCCTCCTCTGCCAACAGCGCCTACGGGCAGCAAATACTCGGCAGCTGGCAAGTGCAGGAAGTCCTGTTCAACGGGCAATCCGCAACGGAGTATGACCTCTACGGCTACTTCTCCCAGCTCGTTTATCATTTCTTCGATACCGGATACGTAAATATCCAAAGCCCAACCGGTACTGAGCAGCAGACCTACAGCATCTCCGGCCAGAATATCTACCTCTACTCCTCCTACTGGGGCGGCAGCCCGGGAGTGATCGACAAGCTGGACAGCCGGCAAATGCAACTTACCTTCTACATCAATGACGGCTACGGAGGCACACAGCCTTTGACGATTGTTTTCCGTAAACAGTAGGCCCGCTCAAAACGGGAAGAAATACGGGACGATGAACGTGGCCAGCAGCCAGAAGATAAGCGTCAGCGGGCCGCCCACCCGCAGGTAGTCCGTCACTTTGTAATTACCCGGGGTGTAAATCATGGTGTTCGTCTGGTACCCCATGGGCATCATAAAGCTGAGCGATGCCGCGTAGGTCACCATCATAATGAAAGGCCGGGGCGCTACCCCCAGCTTGTTCGCTACCGTAATCGCAATGGGAGCCATCAGAGCTGCTGAGGCGTTATTGGACATAATATTGGAAGAAAGCAGCGTGATGATGAAGAAACCAGAGAGCACAAAGCGCGGGCCCAGCTGCCCCAATTCCTCCGCTATGAGGCGGGCCAGCAGTTGGTCTGCGCCCGTCTTTTCCAGCGCTGTCCCCATTGACAAAACCCCTGCCAGCATGAAGATCACTTTCCAGTCTATAGCTCTGTAGGCATCAGCCGGATCGATCGCTCTAATCACAACCAGCAACAAAGCGCCAGCGGTAGCAGACAGAACGATCGGCGCGAGCCCGAACGCTGCCGTCAGAATGACACCCGCCAGTATGGCCAGGGCTGGCCACATGTAGCGGCTCTGCTCCTCTTCATCCCGTTCCATCTCCGTGATCACCAGCAAGTCGTCGCTTTGGTGGAAGTACTTCATTTCCTCAGGGGCTGCTCTGATCAGCAGCACGTCGCCCGACTGCAGAGTGACGCCTTCCAGGTGTTGCCGGGTGATTTTCTGACTGCTGCGGATGCCCAACAGGCTGGCCGTCTCGGAGATTTCGGAAAAAGGAGCTTCGGATATCGTCTTGCCCGCAAATTGGGAATCCGGAGCAATCAGCGCCTCGAACAACTTGCTTTGCTCCATGGCCTCAGAAGCGTCAAACTGATCAGGGCTATGAATGCGGTATCCTTCCTCCCGCATGATCTGCTGCAAGTCTTCCGCCTCGCTGCGCACCGTAAGGATATCGCCTTCGTCCAGGGTTGTGTCGTTGCCTGCGCGCAGCTTGTCGCCTCCGGCCTTGGCGATTTGCAAGACTTCCATACCATATTCCTGCACCAGGCGGGAGTCCTTAAGCATTTGGCCTGCCGCCGGGGAGCCTTCCACAATTTTAAGCTGGGTGATAAATTGCCCCATCTCATAGATTTCTTCCAGCTTCTCGCCCCGTTCGCGACTGGGCAGTAAAAAGCGCCCCGCCAGCAGCATATATGCAAATCCCGCCAGCAGGAACACCACTCCTGCTCCACTCAGCTCGAACATGCCGATCGGAGCCAGCCCCCGGTCTTCAGCAATACCACTGACCAGAATATTGGTAGAGGTGCCAATGAGCGTACATACCCCACCCAGTATGCCGGCAAAAGATAGCGGCATCAGCAGGCGGGAAGCGTAAAGGTCTTTTTCCGCACTTAAATTGAGCAGCACCGGGATGAGCAGCGCCACCACCGCTGTGTTGTTGACCGTGGCCGACAGTACGCTCGCTACCCCCATTAACGAAATCAGCAGCAGCAGATAGCTGGCCTCGCTCGCCCGCCTAAGCAAATCGCCTACCTTACTGAGCGCGCCGGTATGAAAAACAGTGTAGCTGATGACGAACATAGCGCCTACTGTAAGGGTGGCCGGGTTCGTAAACCCTTTAAAGCCTTCCTGCGGGCTGAGGATACCCGCCAACATAAAGGCCACCATCACCAGAATAGAGACCGTATCTATCGACAGCCACTCTGTAATAAAAAGCAGTAGCCCCAGTAGGATAATCCCTAATACGATGCCGATTTCCACTGTCATTTTTAGAGTTGCTTATTTTTGATTTTTCAAAAAAATTAGCGCCGGAGATGTTCACCCCCCCGCTTTTCGCGCTTTATTGCTAAAATCCGGCCCGCCTTGTAAGTTTTTTTATCTTTGTTCAAAACCCACCCCTTCAGTTTATGCAAGACCGCCAAACCAAAGAACTACCCGGCGACCCAACGCTGCCTAATTCCGAAGCCGAACTCGACCGGCTGATTGGCAAAGAGGAAGGCCGTTATAAATACTCCGTGGAAGATTTCTTCCGCAACCCGGAAAAAACCGCCTTTCAGCTTTCCCCGCAGGGCGACTACCTCGCCTATATGGGCCCCTACGAGCGCCGCCAGAATATCTTCGTGCAGCCTACTGACGGAGGGGAAGCCGTGCGGATCACCCACGAGACCGCCCGCGATATCGGCGGCTACTTTTGGGCTAACAATAACCGCATCGTCTATGTCAAAGACAGCGGGGGCGATGAGAACTTCCAGCTCTTTGCCGTAGACCGCAACGGGGAAAACGCCCGGGACCTCACGCCATTTGAGGGAGTAAAAATCGATTTGATCGACGATCTGGAAGACCAGGAAGACGAGCTCATCATCGGTATGAATAAGAATAACCCCATGCTGTTTGAGCCGTACCGGATCAATGTACAGACCGGAGAGACCGTACAGCTGGCCAGCAACGATGACCCGGCAGAGCCCATCACCAGCTGGATGACGGACCACGCCGGCCGCTTGCGCATTGCGGTGAAAACGATTGAGGGCGTCAACCAGCATATCATGTACCGCAAAACAGAAGAGGAGCCCTTCCGCACCGTGGTAAAAACCAATTTCAAGGAAACCCTGGGCCCGCTGTTTTTCGACTTTGACGATGGCGATATCGTATTCTGCTCCAGCGATATTGGCCGGGACCGTAGCGAGATTATCCGTTTCGACTTCAGTAAAGGAGAAGAGGTGGGCGACCCGCTGTTCAGCCATCCTGAAGTGGATGCCGGCAGCCTGATGTATTCGCGTAAGCGCAAAGTACTCACCGGAGCTGTGTACACCACCTGGAAACGGGAAATCCGCTTCTTCGACGAACAGCGGGAAGCCCTGCAAAAACGCCTGGAACAGGAGCTGGGCGGCTACGAAGTCGTGGTCACCGGCAGCAACAAGGCCGAAGACAAATTCATGGTGCGCACCTACAGCGACCGCTCGATGGGCAGCTACTATCTGTATGATCAGCAAAAGGACGAACTGCGCAAGATTACAGACGTCAGCCCCTGGCTGGAAGAAAGCGACATGGCCGAAATGCAACCGGTTTCCTTCCCTTCCCGCGACGGGCTGACCATACACGGCTACCTCACCCTGCCCACCAACAGCAATGGGCAGCAACTGCCAGTGGTCATCAATCCGCACGGCGGGCCCTGGGTGCGCGACAGCTGGGGCTACAACCCGGAAGTGCAGCTACTGGCCAGCCGCGGCTACGGCGTATTCCAGATCAACTACCGCGGCAGTACCGGCTACGGCAAAGACTTCTGGATGAAGGGCTTCAAGCAGTGGGGGCACGATATGCAAAACGACCTGA
>CAJXXJ010000485.1 GCA_913062745.1 uncultured Phaeodactylibacter sp. | reverse complement strand
GGAGGAGACGCACCACAGCCGGAGCCTGAACCCGAGCCGGAACAAGCGCCTGCTTCTGTTGATGGTTTGAAAGAACAGCTGGAGCGGTTCCTGCGCAAGAATCGATTCGAAAAAGTATTTGACCTGCTCCACGACTATATGGCTAGGGATAGCTATCACCGGAATGATATCATCTTACAAGAGAGCAGGTATAATGGCTTGCTGGATGACAACAACCGGGGGACCGTCTCGCGGGAGCAGTTCAACCTGGAGCGCAACCGCATCCGTGCCGCCTTACAATCGTTTGTAGAGGATTTAGAGCCTCAGGATTTTGACCGCGCTAAATTTTCCGGGGGAGAAGTGCCTCCCCCGCCACAAAACGGGATGACGCCCACGGAGCGGAAGGGTTTGGAGAAACAACGAGACTTGCTGCAGCGAAAGTTGAATATGCTGAAAACGGAAAAGATAAAGGCGTATGATGCGATGCAGAAGTTTACCCTGGAAGAGCAAATCAATGAAACGGAGCATCAGCTGGAGGAAGTGAAAAAGAAACTTTCGGATTGAGGTTTCCCCCGCCGGTAGCGGGGGAAACCGAGTCCTGCGGGAGTCGTATTAATCGTTGATTGCTTTGATTCCCGGAAGTTCTTTGCCTTCCAGGAATTCGAGCATAGCTCCACCACCGGTGGACACGTAGCTAACTTTGTCTGCCAGCCCCATCTGATTGACGGCTGCTACGGAGTCGCCGCCTCCTACCAGAGAAAAAGCGCCCTGCTGTGTGGAAGTGGCTACGGCTTCTGCGATATGTTTGGTGCCGTGGGCGAAATTGGGCATTTCAAAAACGCCCATTGGGCCGTTCCAGAGTATGGATTTGGCCTCCATGATGGCCTGCTCAAAAGCGGCGCGGGCGTCCGGGCCGATATCGAGCCCCATCCATCCGTCGGGGACTTCTTTGCTACTGGTCGTTTTGTGCTCAGCCTCATTATTAAATTTGTCGGCAACTACGGAGTCTTCCGGCAGATAAAGCCTGACGCCTTTGCTTTCCGCTTTTTTCACCAGTTTGTTAGCCAGTTCCAGCCGGTCTTCCTCCACCAGTGAATTGCCGACTGCGCCGCCCTGTGCTTTTACGAAAGTATACGCCATACCACCGCCGATGAGGAGGTTATCTACAAAGTCGATGAGGCGCTCGAGCAGCAACATCTTATCGGAAACCTTTGCGCCGCCGATGATAGCCGTGACCGGCCGGTCTGGCTCATGCAGCACTTTATTGGCATTTTCAATTTCCGCTTTCATCAGGAAGCCAAAAGACTTTTTGCTCTTGTCAAAGTACTGTGCTACCGTAGTGGTGGAAGCGTGTGCGCGGTGCGCGGTACCGAAAGCGTCATTGATATACACATCGCCGAGCTCAGCCAGCTGTTTGGCGAAAGCCTCGTCGCCTTTCTTTTCCCCTTCGTTGAAGCGGGTGTTTTCGAGTACGAGGACTTCGCCGGGTTGCAGCTGCTCTGCCATGCTTTTCGCTTTTTGGCCTACGGTTTCGTCGCAAAATTTTACATCCCGGCCCAGTTGTTCGGAGAGGTGGCCTACCACATGGTGGAGGGTGAATTTTTCGCGGTCGATGCTGCCGCCGGCCTTCAGCTTCTTCATCGGCCGGCCGAGGTGGGACATCAGGATGGCTGATCCGCCTTTGTCGAGTATGTGCCGGATGGTGGGCAATGCTTTTTGGATACGGGTATCGTCGGTGATTTTATAGTCTTTGTCAAGGGGTACGTTGAAGTCTACCCGAATCAGCGCCCTTTGGCCTTGAAAGTTAATATCCATGATTGATCAGGGGTTTGGGGATTTGCGGGAATAGGGGCGATACCGGCTGAGGCTCCGCCCGGAGTTGAAGCTAAAAAAAACGGGATGCTGTGTCGATACAGCACCCCGAGCCTTATCTGTCAGGCTTATTTCTTAGTAAGGATCATGTGCGCCAGGTCGGCCATGCGGGCAGAGTAGCCCGCCTCGTTGTCGTACCAGCTCACTACCTTCAGCAGTTGTCCGTTCACTTCCGTCATCTGGCTGTCGAAGATAGAAGAGTGCGGGTTGCGCACGATGTCGCTGGAAACGAGCGGGTCGGTGCTGTACTGCAGGATACCCTTGAGTTTGCCTTCTGCCAGCTCTTTGAACTTCGCATTAACTTCCTCAGCGGTGGTGGATTTTTCGGTAACCACGTTCAGTTCAATCATAGAGCCGGTGATTACCGGTACGCGTACGGCGATAGCGGAGAGCTTGCCGGCTACGGAAGGCACTACCTTGCCGGTAGCAGAAGCGGCTCCGGTGCTGGTCGGTACGATATTAAATGCAGCAGCCCGTGCCCGTCGCAGGTCGCTGTGCGGCGCATCCTGAATGTTTTGGTCGGATGTGTAGGCATGCGTGGTGGTCATAGACCCCACAGTGATGCCCCAGTTATCATCGATGATTTTGGCTACGGGTGCCAGGCAGTTGGTAGTGCAAGACGCATTGGAAAATACGTTAGCACGGCGGTCCAGCTCGTCATCGTTTACGCCGAGTACAATAGTCTGTACATCAGCGCCTTTGGCCGGAGCAGAGATCACTACGTCTTTCGCGCCCGCTTTGAGGTGCAAGCCTGCTTTTTCCTTGGTGCGGAATATGCCTGTGCACTCCAGCACGAGGTCTACGCCCAGGTCAGACCAGGGCAGTTCTTCCGGGTTGCGGACAGCGTAGGCGTGAATCTTTTTGCCGTTAACCACGAGTGCGTCTTCAGAAGCTTCGACGGTACCCTCGAACGGGCCTTGTGCGGAGTCATACTTTAATAGGTGAGCCAGCGTGCTGTTGTCGGTCAGGTCATTGATGGCAACGACTTCGACATCGTCCATTTGGAGCAGATTGCGGAAGGTCAGTCTCCCGATGCGGCCGAAGCCATTGATTGCAACTTTCTTTGCCATGGTTTTTTCGCGATTTAGTTAAGAATGATGGGAAGCCAGGGGTTGAGCCGCATGCACTTCCGGTATTAGGGTTATATATAGTGGTGTAACACTACTACTTTTATAAGGTGCACAGATGCCGAATAGTTCTTTGTAAATCCGACTTAGTGTAAAAATAACAATAATCATCTAAACCTGCGCGGAACTCTTTCCGGCCCTGTGTAGTTTAAGGATTTGGATTCACTGCGAATTTATACTTTTGTACGGTACGCTGCGTATTCCAGTCTTGTTTTTTCGGACGGTCTTTGCCCGCAGGAAAGGAATGCAAAAAAGTTTTTTCGCAAAGCTTTTGGTTTTTTAAGAAAGCTACTATCTTTGCAGCGCTCTTGTAGAAAGCTACGGGCAAAACAGGAATACAACAATCAGTTTACATAGGATTTACAAAAAAAGCTGCCGAAGTATTTCTGAATTTCGGATCAAATACTAGATTTGCATCCCACAATAAATGGTCCGTTCGTCTAGGGGTTAGGACGCCAGGTTTTCATCCTGGTAGCCACGGGCCCCGACGAAGCTCCGCTTGTCGGGGTGCAGACAGCCTTCGGCTCGTCTGCATTCGAATAAAAGCGTAGCAGGGTTGAAGAGCATTTAGGAAGTGATTGACATATTGGCCCGTTCGTCTAGGGGTTAGGACGCCAGGTTTTCATCCTGGTAGCACGGGTTCGAATCCCGTACGGGCTACTACAACCAAGCGAAGTGCACTAGCACTTCGCTTTTCTTATTATGCGCCATGCCTTTCTACGTATACATCCTTTACTCCGAGACTACAGACCGCCTTTACCGGGGCCAGACAAAAGACGTTGCGTCGCGGCTGAGCCGGCACAACCGGCGCATGGAGCCGAGTACTTCCACGGGCGCGCCCTGGCAGCTGCTGTGGTATACAGAAAAGGGGGAGCGGAGCGAAGCTCAAAACCTGGAAACGAAGCTCAAGCGGCTAAGCCGGGTGAGGCTGCTGCGCTTTATGCAAAAATACAACGAAGGCATACCGGATGAAGCCGCTGCGGAGCGGATAGCGGA
>CAJXXJ010000484.1 GCA_913062745.1 uncultured Phaeodactylibacter sp. | reverse complement strand
AGCCCGGAAGTGTCCCGCGAGGCAAAGCACATCATTGGTGCCGGGCCCTATCAGTTTGAGCAGTGGACTACCGGGCAGCGTATCCGCCTGACGCGCAAGGAAAACTGGTGGGGAGCAGGGCTGGAAGACGAATTCCCGCTGCTGCAGGCCGAGCCGGACGAAATCGTTTTCCACATCATTCCTGATCAGACGGCCAGCCTTGCTGCCCTTAAGGACGAACAAATTGACGTGATGGCGCAGATCGACGCCAAGTCCTTTGTTGATCTAAAGGACAATGAGATGGTGACGAGCCGGTATAACCTCTATTCGCCGGCTTCCTACATTTATTACTATGTAGGCATGAACAACAAAAACCCGAAGCTCGCGGACAAGCGGGTGCGGCGGGCACTGGCTCATCTGGTGGACGTAGAGGAGCTGATCGGGGAGTACTTCTACGACCTGGCACAGCGTACCGTGGGGCCCTTTCACCCGACTAAGCCCTACTACCACGACGGGCTGAAGCCGATTGATTTCAACCCCGATAAGGCTCGGATGCTACTGGCAGAAGCTGGCTGGGAAGATACAGACGGAGACGGTATCGTAGATAAGGAAATTGACGGCATTCAAACGCCGATGGAGCTGGAGTTCATGGTCAGCAATGCCAGTGATTTTTCAAAAAAACAGGCTTTGCTGCTGCAGAACAGCGCCCGGCAGGCCGGCGTGAAAATTAACATTCAGCCGGAAGATTTCACCGTGCTGATTGACCGGACACGCGCAAGGAATTATGAAATGTACAATTCTGCCTGGGCGCAGGATCCGGTGCTGGATGACCCGAAGCAGCTGTGGCACTCGGAGAGCGACACCCCTTCCGGGACCAACCGGGTGAGTTTTGTAAATGCAGAGGCAGACCGCCTGATAGAAGAGATTCGCGCCACTCTGGACGAAGAGCGCAGGGAACAGCTCTATCTGCAATTTCAGGAGCTGATCTATGAGGAACAACCTTACATTTTCCTATTTTCGCCCATGCAACGCATTGCAATCAGTCAAAAATTTGAAACTGAACCCTCGGTGCGCCGGCCCGGATTTTTTGTCAACACCTTTGCCAACCGGGACGCAGCACCACAGTAAGCAATATAAACCCGGTACGGAAAGGTTTGTGCCTCAAGCCCAAGCCTTTCCGTACCGAACTTTTGCCGACCCGCCCACCTGAGCACGGTCACCGGCGGCCAAAGCCTCTGGCGACGGGACACGGGCAGGCACGAAGTTATGTTTGCCCTTTGGGGGAAACACTTCGTAGTTGGCAGATATAATCCGGCAGCTCCTACACAAAAACGAACCGTCCGTACCTCCGCAATTCACTATGCATTCGGGGTACTCCAAAGCCGGACGCCTGTCCGTAACAAAAGCCACCCAGCAGGGTCGGCCTGACAGGCTTACGGGCTTTTTCTTTCGCAGTAGAACAAAAAGAAACTCTAATGACACGTTTCCAAACCCTCCCCTTTTTTCTCTTTGCCCTGGCTATACTGGCCGTGGGCTGCGGGGAAGACAGCAACACGCAGGAAAAAACCACCTACGATCTGGACCGCCCCATCAACGAAGCCCGTTTGCAGCTCGATGCCGAGCCAGACCGGTTAAACCCTTTGCTGACCACAAGCAACTATTCCAATACGGTCATCAGCCAAATATTTCAGTACCTTATTGCGCTTAACCCGGCCAGTATGGAGTTTGAGCCGCAGCTGGCGCAAAGCCGGGCAGTGGTTGAAAAAATCACCGATGGCCCGTACGCAGGCGGTGCCTCCTACACTTTTGAAATCCGGCCGGAAGCGCGCTGGAGCGACGGCTCAGCAGTAACAGCCGAAGACTACATCTTCACCCTTAAGGCTGCCTTCAACCCTAAGGTGCCGGCCACGCCATACCGGGTGTATCTTTCTTTTATTAAAGAGGTGCAGGTCGACTCCGACAACCCCCGCCGCTTCACCGTCATAACGGATCAGCAAAACATCATTGGCGAAGAAGCAATCGGTGCCGCACTGCCGGTTATGCCGGCCTACCACTACGACCCGGACGGCCTGCTGCGGGACATTCCGCTGGCAGATTTGATGGACCGCGAGAAAGCAACAGCGATGGCCGAAAGCGACGAGCGCCTGCAGCAATTCGCCGATCAGCTCAGCAGCCCGCGCTACAACCGTGAGCCGGAAGGCATCACCGGGTCCGGCCCCTACCGCCTGAAAAGCTGGGAGACCGGTCAGCGCGTAGTACTGGAGCGCAAGGAAGATTGGTGGGGAGATGAGGTTGGCGGCGAGGCCCAGGTGCTGAACGCTTACCCGGAAGGGCTGACTTTTCTGCCCATTGCCGACCCCAACGCGGTGGCCGCTGCCGTAAAGGACAAGCAGATCGACGTAGCGCCCAATATTTCGCCGGATCAGTTCAATGAGCTGAAGGAAACAGATTTTGTAAATAAAGATTACGAGTTCCATTCCCCTTCTTCTCTGGTCCATTCCTTTGTGTACGTCAATACCCGCATCCCCAAACTACAGGACAAGAAGGTGCGTCAGGCTCTGGCTTACGCCATAGATGTTGATGAAATCATCAATACGGTATTTTCCGGGCTGGGCATGCCCTCCACCGGGCCCGTGCACCCGGACTTCAGCTACTACAATGAAAACGTGAAGCCCATCCCCTATGAGCCGGAAACAGCCCGTAAGCTGCTGGAAGAAGCCGGCTGGACCGACTCCAACGGCAACGGCATCGTAGATAAGGAGATTAACGGGGAGCTGACGGAGATGGAACTGACCTATAATTTCACTGCCGGCCGGGAAAGCAGCCGCAACGTTGGCTTGCTGATGCAGGAGTCGGCTAAGCAGGCAGGCATCAAAATAGAGCCCGTGCCGCAGGAGCACACCGTGAATATGGATGCTCTGAAACGCCGCGATTTTGAGCTGGTAGGCGGTGCCAAAAGCATTCAGCCCCTGCCCTGGCAGCCCAAACAGGACTTCCACTCGGAAGGGGACGACCGCTCCGGCTTTGCCCGCCCGGCTACGGACGAGATGATCGACCGCATACAGACGACTCTTGACCCGGAAGCGCGTAAAGAAATGTACCTGGAGCTGCAGGAGATCCTGCACGAAGAGATGCCAATTATTCCGATTATGATCCCGAAAGGGCGGCTGGTGATCCATAAGCGGTTTGAGACGCCGATCACGCCTGTTTTCCCGGGCTATCAGCCCTCATTACTGAAACTGGAGGAGCCGGCGCAATAAGTTGCCCGTTTGAGCAACCTGCGCTTCCGGCCTGCGTATTAAAATCCCATGCTGCAGTACCTTACTAAGCGAATCCTGATTTTTCTGCCAACGCTGCTTGTCATCTCGCTGCTTTCTTTTGCCCTGAGCAAGATGGCACCGGGTGACCCGGTAGAGCTGCGGGAACGGGGCGGCAGCATGGGCCCGCAGATGAGCCTGCCCCGCTCAGACCAGATTTATGAGGAAAATGCCGCTTTCCTGGGGTTGGACAAGCCTGTTTTCTACTTCAGCTTTGCCCCGCTTGCCTATCCCGATACGCTGTACCGCATCCTGAAACGCGAAGAGCGGGAAAACCTGTCCCGGCTTACCGGGCAGTACGGCAACTGGCCGGAGATTGAGGCCTACTACCATCAAATCCGGAAGGTAGACCGCGCACTCGACACCCTGCTGCGGCAGACGGAAGCCGCCCGCTACGCCCGCTCGCCGCTCAAGCAGTTGTACCTTTCTTATCAGCACCGCAATACGGAAAGCCTGCTCCGCAATGTAAGCGGCAACATCGCTGCTGACAGCTTGCTGCGGGCTACGATCAGCGCTGAAGCGGAGCAGCTGCAACAAGCTTACGACAAGGTGCGCAGGGAAGCTACTGCCTGGAAACTTTATGTGCCGGACATTAAGTGGTACGGCTTTGATAATCAGTACCACAACTGGCTGACTGGTTTTCTGAGCCTCGATTTTGGCCGCTCTTATATCGACGGGCG
>CAJXXJ010000483.1 GCA_913062745.1 uncultured Phaeodactylibacter sp. | reverse complement strand
CTACATCGACGGCTCAGAGCGGCGGGGGATCGCCTACGAAACACTCACCCTGCTGGAAAAAGCCCTTAAGGAAAAGTTTAAATCGGACGCGCCGACGCTCAACCTCATCTTTGTGCCGGTCACGCGCGACCAGCTCATCCCGGCCCTGGCCAACGGCTACGGAGATATCGCGGCAGGCAATCTGACCATCACACCCGAGCGCTCAGCCGAAGTGGACTTTTCCGAGCCGTTCATCAGCGATGCGCAGGAGGTGCTTGTCTCCGGCCCCGCTGCGCCCCCGATTGAAAGCCTGTCAGGGCTGGCTGGCAAAACCGTGTACATCCGCCGCTCCAGCAGCTACTACACGCATCTGCAGCAGCTCAGTGATTCCCTGCCGGCCCCTGTCGAGATTGAACTTGCAGAAGAGCTGCTGGAGGATGAAGATATCCTGCAAATGGTAGATGCAGGCCTGGTGCCGTACACCATCGTCGACTTACACAAAGCAGAACTCTGGGCAGAAGTACGCTCCAACATAAGGGTACACAAAGAGCTGGCAATACACAGCGGCGGGCAGATTGCCTGGGCTTTCCGCAAAGGCAGCCCCCTGCTGGCACGGGAGGTTAACACTTTCGTGAAAACGCACAAAAAGGGCACCCTCAAGGGTAACGTGCTGCTCAACCGCTACCTGAAAAACACGGACCGGCTCAGAAACAATACAGCAGAGCAGGAGCTGGCCAAATTTGATGCCACCATAGGCTATTTCAAGCAGTACGGAGAGCAGTACGGCTTCGACTGGCTGCTGCTGGCCGCGCAGGGCTATCAGGAAAGCCGCCTCGAACAAAGCATGGTAAGCCGGGCGGGCGCGGTGGGCATCATGCAGCTACGCCCTTCCACAGCCCGGGACCCCAATATCAATATTCCGGACATCGACCAGCCCGAACAGAACATCCACGCCGGCACCAAGTACATGCACTTTCTCCGCAACCGCTACTACGAGCATCTGCAGATGGACGCTTTCAACAAGATGGTGTTCACGCTTGCTTCCTACAATGCCGGCCCGCGGCGGATTGCTCGTATGCGCAAACGCGCCATCGACTATAACCTGGACCCCAACGTCTGGTTTGGCAATGTAGAACTGATCACCGCCCGCGAAATCGGCCGCGAGCCCATCGACTACGTCGGGAATATTTACAAATACTACCTCTCCTACAAACTGGCGGAGCGCTTCCTGGACCACAAAGGGCAGCTGCAGGCGGGCGCGCAGCCGGCATCCGGGGACTGATGGGGTGAGCCGCTGCAATTTTCCTGCGCCGGTTAAACCCTTTCGCTGAGCGGCCGTCCAAAGGGCTAAAACACCCACATGAAACGAAGCCTACTCCAATTCCTGCTCCTGGTCAGCAGCCTGCCGCTCTCCGCACAGCTTTATTTCCCGCCCGGCAGTCCCGGCGACTGGGAAACCATCGCTCCGGAAGAGTTGGGCTGGTGCCCAAACGAAATCGACAACCTCTACGACTTCCTGGAAGGTAATAATTCCAAAGCCTTCATCGTGCTGAAAGACGGTAAAATCGTGCTGGAGCAGTACTTCAACGGCCACGGTGCCGAAATCCCCTGGTTCTGGGCCAGCGCCGGCAAAACCCTGGTGGCTTTTCTGGCCGGCAGAGCGCAGGAGGAAGGCTTCCTGAATATCAACGACCCTACGGCCGATTACCTGGGGCAGGGCTGGACCGACTGCCCGGACGATGAGGCGGACATTACCATCTGGCATCAGCTCACGATGACCTCCGGGCTGGACGATGGCTTCGCGGACCCTTTCTGCACACAGCCCGAATGCCTGCAGTGCCTCGCCGAACCGGGCACACGCTGGTCGTACCACAATGCGCCCTATACCCTGCTGCGTGATGTACTGGAAAGCGCTACCGGCCAGAGCATCAATATGCTGATGCAGGATATTAAATCTGAAACCGGCATGGGCGGCTTGTTTATCGAGCAGGGCTTCAACAACGTCTACTTCAGCGATGCCCGCAGCATGGCCCGCTTCGGGCTGCTCATCCTCGCCGGCGGCCAGTGGGATGGCACGCCCTTGCTGTCGGATATCACGTACTTCAAGGACATGATTACGCCCTCCCAGGATATCAATCCGGCCTACGGCTACCTGTGGTGGCTCAACGGCCAAAACAGCTACATGGTCCCGCAAACGCAATTTGTCTTTTCCGGCGGGATAACGCCTAATGCGCCGGCAGACATGGTCTCCGCGCTGGGCGCCAACGGGCAGATCATCAATGTGGTGCCTTCCCAAAACCTGGTCATGATCCGCATGGGGCAGGCACCGGGCAACGACCTTGTGCCTTACTTGCTGAACGACCAAATCTGGGAGCGTTTCAATGCATTGGCCTGCGAGCCGGTAAGCACAGCAGCCCCCCCGGCCGCCGCGCCCCGCTTCTACCCGAACCCGGCGGGAGACTACCTCTTCCCCGAATCACTGGCCCACCTGAAGCACCAGCCCTATCAGTTGCTCGACGCCTACGGGCGGGCTGTAGCGAGCGGTACCTTTACCGGGCCGATCTCCCTTGCCGGACTGCCTGCCGGGCTGTATACCCTGGCCTGGAAAGGAGGCTCGCACCGCCTGCTGAAGCAGTAGAGCGCACCGGGAATCACCTTTGCTCGACGGATACAGCCCGGCAGCGGATACGGTGAGCTATTCGTTTCCTGTATACACCTAAAACCGACGTACAATCCGGCCAACCTACCTACAATACGAGCAGCGCAAGCTGGGCTACCGCAAAAATCAGGCAGCGGGTTTATGGTACATGTGCCGGCAGTCCTTTACCAGCACTACTTTTGCTGGCTTTTGGCGCAGCTGGAATCCGCTGTTCTCTTATTACCTGCTTTACTTTTGCTACGCCCCCCTGCGGAAGCGGGTGCCCCGGCCGCTTGCACAGATTGCCCCTTTTGCCCTGAGCGGATCGGTGCACGACTTGGCGGCTACCGTAGCCCGGGGCGAGCCTTACCTTGTTTTTACGCTAAGCTTCATCTTTTTTGGCCTCTGGACGGTAGTCGAAAGAGGGATTGGCTTGCGGGTTACCGTTTTTCCGGCCTCTATTCGCCCGGCCTACCACCTGATGCTCATAGTGGGGGGGTACTGGCTGAGCGCCCGGTTGTTGGCGTGAGGCAGGTGGGCTGCTAAAACAAAAACTACAGGGCGCAGTTCTTCCGGGACTTCAATGCCAATATAAATCCGTCAAAGGCTCGACTGACGGACAAAGTCGGACACTCAACAGCTCCGCTAAACGGCCGCCATTTTTTATATTGTGCGCCGAAAGCATATCTCATCACCAACCTACTGCTGTATGTACCGCCACATCTTACCCCTGCTTTTCCTCTTCCCGCTTATCGCAAATGCCCAGGAAGAAGCCACTCTGCTCAGCCACTGGCAGGACTCCACCCTTGTGGGCTCCACCTGGTACGACAACACCTACAACGAGGTTTGGGGCTTGGCCGTCAACGGGCGCGAGTTTGCGGTCATCGGCTCCACCGCCGGCACCCACTTTATTGACGTGACCGACCCGCAGCAGCCCGTGCAGGTACAGTTTGTGGCCGGCGCAGCGCAGGGCGGCATTGTGATCCACCGCGATTACCACGATTATCAGGGCTACCTTTATGCGGTCTGCGACGAAGGGCCAAGCACCCTGCAGATCATGGATATTACGCAGCTGCAGGATACGGTGACGGTGGCTTACGACAGCAATGCCGAAATCCGCACTGCCCACAATATATTCATCGATACCGCCACTGCCCGGCTCTATGCCTTTGCCCTCAATGGTGGCCCGCTCAACTACTCCGCCATGCGCGTATACGACCTCAGCGACCCGCTCGACCCGCAGGCCCTGGGCGAGTACAACAACTTCGGCGGGCTGAACGCCAGCCACGTGCACGATGGCTATGTGCGGGACGATATTGCGTTCCTCAACTGCGGCTTTGACGGCTTTGCGGTTGTCGACTTTTCC
>CAJXXJ010000482.1 GCA_913062745.1 uncultured Phaeodactylibacter sp. | reverse complement strand
CAATTGCGATCATGCTTGCTGTTGCGACAATTTGGTTTGCGCCCCACAGATCATGCAACGCACCTGTCCGGATCAATTTCTATCCGATCCGGCCCTGCTGCACGGGCTCAAATTTCAATCATCAGCCCAATACTCGGCACCACAGTGCCTGCCGCGTCATTGATGGTCTTGAGGCGGTAGCGCTGCTCGGTTAGCGGGTCATCCGGATTGACAATAATGCCGTCCCCGATGGGCTGATTATCGTCGTCCAGCGGGCGGTCCAGTATGAGCTGCTCGTTGCCCACGGCATTGCCGGTGACATTTTCGATATCCAGAAACACGTTCAGGCTCCACTTATCAAAGAACCACTTCTTGTCCACCCGGATATCCACGGCGTTGGCGGCATCCTGCCGCAGCGTATTCAGCTGGTCAAAATTGCGCAGCCCCCGGCCGTTGCGGTCCCAGTTTTGCACCAGCGCAGACGCGTCCGAGAAAGGCGTAAAGGGCAGGCCGGACTGGAAACGCCAGTTGATGCCCACTTCCCAGTTGTTGCCAAAGCGCTTGCCCACTACCAGATTGGCGATGTGGCGGGCATCCCAGGAAGAAGGGACAAAGTTGCCATCTTTGTCCTCAAATTCGCTCCAGCCCAGCGTGTAAGAAAAGATTCCGTAAAAGCCTTCGTACAGCCGCTGCTGGAAAAGAAATTCCAGGCCGTAGCTGCGGCCGTCAGAACGGGGCACCACCGGCTCGTTGCCCAGCACGCCGAAGTCGCCGCCCAGGTTAGCCAGCGTAAGGCTGTCGCGCAGCAGGAAAGGGTAATCGCGGTAGTATTTGTAATAGCCCTCAATGGAAATTTTGGAGCGGGAGGCGGTATTGAACTCCAGGCCGGCCACCACATGATCGTTACGGATGTACCGGATCCCGTTTTCGCGGTTGACCAGCACGCCATCTTCCTGATAGCCCAGCACCGTATAAGGCGGCAGCTGATAGTAGATGCCGGTATTGAAATTGAACGACAGCCGCTCCGTAAGCGCATACGCCAGTGAGAAACGGGGCGAAAACTGATCCAGCAGATTGCTCATCTCATCGCTGTAGTCACTCGCATCCATCCGGAAACCCAGGGAAAGGATCAGCCGCTCGTCCAGCAGCTTGCGGCTGCCCTGCCCGAAGACGGCGTATCGGTTCATCTCAAATTCGGAGAAGAAATCAATGGTCTGCGGCCCGGAAGAAGTGAATATCCGGTTGAAGGTACGGTTGTTGTACTTCACCCGCTGATAGCCGGCCCCGACATTGAATTTATAATCCCCGATGCGCTGCGTGTTTTCGATACGCAGCTTGTTCTCGATTTCCTGCGACTTGTAGCGCAGCGTCAGGTTATCCTCGCTGCTGTCATCGTTATTCCGGTACTTCTCGCTCTCATTGTTCAGCATATTACGGCTCAGCACGAAGGTCCAAAAGCCATTTTCGCCGTAGCGCTTGTATACCAGGCCGTTGGTGTAGTTCCACTGCGGGGAGACCGGCAGCTGATTCAGCAAAAACTGCTGCTCTTCGGTTTCGTTAGCATCCAGGTTGAGCTGAAACTGATCGATAGCGCCCAGGCCGATGAAGGTCAGCTCGTTCTTCTTATCGATTTTGTACTTGACCTTAGCCTGAAAGTCGTTGTAAGTCGGCAGGAACGGCAGCCCGATAGCATCAAACAAAAACTGCAGGTAAGAGCGCCGGGCCGAGGCCAGGAAAGTCACCTTATCCCCGATCGGGCCCTCCAGCGTAACGCCTACATCGGTGGCGCTCAGCATGAAAGTGCCGCCGAGGCGATCATCGCGCCCGTCCCGCTGCTGAAACTCCAGCACAGAGCTCAGGGTATTACCCCGGTTAGCCGGAAAAGCCCCGCTGTAAAAATCCACCTCCCGGATGAAATTGACATTGATCAGCCCCACCGGCCCGCCGGAAGCTCCCTGCGTAGCGAAGTGGTTAATCGTTGGCACCTCCACATCATCCAGGTAGAAGCGGTTCTCATTCGGTGCGCCGCCTCGGATAATCAGGTCGTTGCGGAAGCTCGCCGGAGTCGTCACGCCGGGCAAGGTCTGCACCACCCGGGAAATATCGCGGTTGCCGCCGGGGTTGCGCTGTATCTCCGCCACGCCAATGGTGCGCAGGGAGACCGGGCTTTCCTCGGTTTTCTTAAAAGGAGAAGCCTTCACGACTACCTCATCCAACTGCTGCGCGGTTTCTTCCAGCGCCAGGTTGACCTCAGCCGGTTTGGAGTTGGTCACCTGCACCTCGTACTCCGTACGCTCGTTATAGCCCACGTAGGTGGCCCGCACATTGTAAAGGCCCGGCTGCAGTTGGGTGATTTCGTAATTCCCGTCGATATCAGTAGTGGTCCCTTTGTCTGTGCCCAGCACCAGTACGTTAGCAAAAGGAACCGGCTCGTTCGTCAGAGCATCCGTCACTTTACCTTTGATGATACCGCTTTGCGCGAAAGCAGGAGCAAAAGCAGCTGCCAGCAAAAACAAAAGCCCGAATAATTTAACTTTCATGATCTTTATTTGTCGTAGTGCTTATCCAAAGTCTGCCGGGATCCATAGAAACCGGGGCCGGCCGGACTATAATTACGAAGCGAGAACATCTTGGCCGGAAAAGTGTTTATACGATATCAAACTTTTTTAGTTCTAAATCATACTTTATGAAAGTCGACGAGGCCAAACAAGTGCTGGACTGGCTGGCCAGCTACCGGGAAGCGCAGGGAACAGATACAGCGCTCCGCCCGGCAGACTTTGGGCAATGGCTGCAGCAGCAGGAGCCCGGCGCGGAAGCTCCTCCGCCTGCCGCAGACGGGTTGATCTCCATGCATCTCGGCTTCATGGCTAATTATGCAGCTTTTTACGCCCGCCGCCTGTTTCGGGAAACGGCCATTTACTCCATGACAGACTGGGCGTTTCTCGCCACCCTGCTGCAGATGGGGCCTATGTCAAAGACGGAGCTCATACAGCACAATATTCTGGAGAAATCCTCCGGCACGGAAGTCCTTAAGCGGCTGCAAAAGCAAGGCTTTATCGAAGAGGCCCGCCACCCGGAGGACGGCAGGATACGGATCGTTCGCCTTACGGCAAAAGGCAAAAGCACGGTGGAAGCGGCGAATGAGCGCATACAGCCGATGGGGCAGCTCGTGACCGGCGACCTGAGCGCTGCGGACAAACAGCAGCTGCTGCGGTTGCTGCAAAGGCTCCACCAATTCCACCAGCCCATCTTCCGGGAAAAGAAAGAGGCGGAGATTGCCCGCCTGCTCGGCCTGCCGGAGGGGGAATCTCCGGCCTGACTGCTGGTTTTACGCAAGTGGCTGCGTATCTTTCCCGCTCGACATAAGCCACTGATGTATGCGAGTACTTATAGCCAGCGATTCGTTTAAAGAGGCTCTCGATGCCAAAGCTGTATGCGAAGCCATTGCCCGCGGCCTGCAAAAAGCCGGGCCCCACATTACCCCTACCCTGTTCCCCCTCGCCGATGGCGGAGAAGGGACGGCAGAAATCCTTGCCTACCACAGCGGCGGGCAGATGGTGAGCCATACCGTAAATGACCCGCTGTTCCGCACCATCGAGGCGCAGTACGGGCGCTCGGCCGACGGGAAAACGGCATTTGTTGAAACAGCTGCTGCCGCCGGGCTGCAGCGGCTTAAGCCGGAAGAGCGCAACCCGCTCAAAACGACAAGTTACGGCACCGGTGAGCTGATGCTGCACGCCATTGAAAACGGAGCTAAGAAAATTATCTTCGGCCTGGGCGGCAGCGCCACCAATGATGCTGGAATGGGCATGGCTTCGGCACTTGGCTTCCGTTTCCTCGACGAGCAGGGCAACATCCTGCCCGCCCTTGGCGAAAGCCTGCAAAAGATTGCGCACATCGACAGCAGCCATCTGAAGACCGATTTATCACAAGTGGAATTCATCACGCTCTGCGATGTCGACAACCCACTGCATGGCCCCCGTGGCGCCGCCCGGGTGTACGCTCCGCAAAAA
>CAJXXJ010000481.1 GCA_913062745.1 uncultured Phaeodactylibacter sp. | reverse complement strand
TCCAAGGATGTTGTCGATCTCAGAATCGCTCAGGTTCAGGAAGTTGTTCATGACCGTCGGGCCCCACTCGTCCCACAGTTCTACAGCACGTGGGTGACCTTCTTCGATCATCGCCTGAGACTGCCGGATCCAGCGGTACAAATCCTCCTGAGGGTAGTCTGCCCAGCGTTCTTCAACGCCGCCCAATGCAGGGCCCGTGAGGTCATCTTTCATATTTTTTGCGTGGCAGGTCGCACAATAGTTGCGGAAAAGGGTCTTACCTTCTTCGATATTGACGGCACCGCCACCAGCCTCAGCGCTAGCTTCCGACTCGGCAGCTCCCCCTTCTGCCTCCGCACCTGCTCCGTCCTGCGCGGTAACCACGGTGGTGGAAAGCGCGAAGAGGAGAAGCAAAATTACTTGGCTTAAAAACTGCTTATTTATCATCTCTGTGATGCTTAGATTTTTTTATAGTAAATCGACAATTGCGTTTCTGTCATTCTTTTGTCAGCGCAAATATAGAATATGATGCACCCATTAAACAACAAAAAACCGGAAAGCGCTATTTATTTAGATTGCATCTAAATTGAAGGCGCTACCCCTTGAAATCATTGCGTTATTCGAAAGCTTGCCCGGGCACTTTTGCCCCGGATTATATTGCTTGCCGCAAAATATGAACAAATTTAAATTTTTATATCTGTTCACACTGCCAAATGAAGCCTAAACTGCCACCTGAGCCCGTATGGCCGGGTGCGGATCATAATCCATGAGTTCAAAGTCTTCAAAGCGGAAATCTTCCAGCCGTTTCACTTCCGGGTTGATCTTCATCATTGGAAGCGGGCGGATTTCCCTCGATAATTGGAGCTTGGCCTGTTCCGTATGGTTGAGGTACAGGTGCACGTCTCCGAAGGTGTGCACAAATTCACCAGCCTGAAGGCCGCACACCTGCGCCACCATCATCGTCAGCAGTGCGTAGGAAGCAATATTAAATGGTACTCCCAAAAACACATCTGCGCTGCGCTGATAAAGCTGGCAGGATAGCTTGCCATCCGCCACGTAAAACTGGAACAGTACGTGGCAGGGCGGCAGGCCGGATTTGGCCATAGCCGGTATTTCTTTCGGATTCCAGGCAGACACGATATGCCGCCGGGAATCTGGTTTGGTTTTGATTTGCTCCACTACCGCTGCGATCTGGTCTACGCCTTCGAAGTTGCGCCACTGCCGGCCATATACGGGCCCGAGCTCGCCCCAGCGTTCGGCGAAAGCCGCATCTTCTTTGATGCGCTGCACGAAGTTTTTCATTTCCGCTTTCCATTCGGCGGAGTATTTGGGGTATTGCTTCTGCAGCCCCTGCGCCTGCAGGTAGTGCTGATAGGGCCACTCGTTCCAGATGTTGACGCCGTTCTGTACCAGGTATCGGATGTTGGTGTCGCCGCGCAGGAACCAAAGCAGCTCGTGTATAATCGATTTGTAGTGGACCTTCTTAGTGGTGAGCAGCGGGAAGCCGTCTGATAAGTCCATACGCATTTGGTAGCCGAACACGCTAATGGTGCCGGTGCCGGTACGGTCATCTTTGCGGACCCCCTGTGCAAAGATATGCTCTAGCAGATTATGGTACTGTCGCATAATGTCTTTTGCTCGTCGCTTTACCCGCCGCAATATAGCGGCATAACGCTTTCGCGCAGTGATCGGGATTATACTGTCGGGTAAGGAGTTTTGGCAGGAAAAGTAGTCATACTGGCAGCCGCAACAGATTGTTGTGCAGAGCTGCAATTCCTACGCAAAAATAATAATGTCCGACAATCAGCATAGCATTTCCCCCGTAAAATACGGAAATCGTTTCATTGTGAAGCAGTTTTTCAAACTTAATGTTTTAGCTATCAGTTATTTATGGCTTTGCTGTGGCCATATCTGCATTACAGTAAGACCGGATACCTGCCTGAGCGTTTTCTTGTAACTGTTTTTGGAATATTCCCGTCTCCCTAACAAAAAGACGTATGCCGGCTGAATTTTCACCCGTAGCGGAATATCTGAGCGAGTTCGCGGCGCTTAGCGAAAGGGAGCAGCTGCAGTTGTACGAGCGTGCCGGTGCACACCGGTTCTGCAAGGGCGAGCAGGTGATTACTATCCACCAAAGCTGCCGCCGTGTACACTTCGTACAATCAGGCCTGGCCAGGCATTACTATTACGACCGGAATGGGAATGAAGTCACCACCTGGTTTAGCGAAACGGGCGCCCTGGTTACCGATTTTGCGGCATTCACCACGGGAGTGCCCGCCACCTTTCAAGTGGAAGCGCTGACGGAGCTGCACACCCTCAGCCTGACGCAGGAAGCGCTGCAGTACCTGTTTGACCACCATAAAAAGTGGGAGCGCATCGGGCGGCTCATCAATCAACACTATCTTATCCTGCTGATTGAGCGAAGCAGCAGCATGGCCGTGAAGTCTGCCCGGCAGCGCTACGAAGCTTTTTGCGAAAGCAGCCCTCACCTTTTCAATGAGGTGCCGCTCAAGCACATCGCTTCTTTTCTCGGCATCACCCTGGAGACCCTTAGCCGACTGCGTGCCGACAAGTACGCCGGATAATTTGACATAGATCAAAGAGCGGGTGCTCTGGCTGCCCGAAATTTGCCTAAAACCGATAAACATGCATAGAATCATCTTCCTCCTCCTTCCTGTCTTGCTTGTACTCAGCAGTTGCCTCCCCCCTTCCGACCCCTACCCCTTCCGGCCAGCAGCTGAGGTGAGCGCGGAAGCCGACAGCATCTCTCAACAACTGGAAAACTACATCATCGCCTGGCTCGATGGAGAAGTGCCCGCAGCGATACCCGACAGCCTGATACCGGCAGGCGTAGCCGACAGTAAAGATTTCTACCTGAAAACGCCGGAGGAAGCGACAGCGGAAGAAACCTGGGGCGTGCGATACGCCAAACCGATTGACCAGGACTCGCTCTACGCCGGCATACCGGACCCGCAGGTTACCTATCTGTATCTGGGTACCGCCTTAGCCCCGATGGGCAGCAAGCTGGTAATTGAGGGCGAATTCCCGCACTGCCGTTTTTTCTCCTTCCAGATCAGCCCGCCCATAGACGGGGAAGGCTACTATGCACAGCGGGAGTTTGGCGGCGCTGAAGTCTCACTGGTGGACACCGACATCGAGCCCCTGCCCGGCCACACTAACCCTTTCCGCCCCGGTGCCGACCGCACCGCCGAAGACCGCAGCTACCGTGTGGAGTTTGAGCTGGCTGTCGGCGATGGCGTAGCGCTGAACGATGGGGCTTTTGAATACCCTTATCTCAAGCCTGGCAACAACCGCCGCGTGGGCGCTCTGATGACCTATCAGGGGCCGCTGGGCTTTAAGACGCTTGTGCAAACACCACTGGAGAAACCAGGCAGCTGGAACCTCGGCGCGTTTTGGGTACGCATCTACCAGCCCGATGATGGCAGCGGCCCGTTGGGTGGCGTGGAAATGCCCAAAGCCTACTTTGAGCTGCCGGATGGGCGACGATACTTTATTGGTTCAGATTTCTCCCGGCTGCAGGAACGCGCAGACTTAACCAGCCCCAATCAGGACAAAATCTCTGCGCCCAATCCCTTCTTCGGCCCTGCGGTCGGCTGGAAGAAATCCTGGGGCATTACCCGCAACATCCTCAGCGGTATTTGCCAAGTGAACGGCTGGAGCCTGCAGGACTCCGCGCAGCGCGTACGCGAAATAGACCTGGGCTGGACCGGCCGCGGGCTGGACCGCCCAGCTCCGCACAATTACGAGCCGCACGCTACTACTAATAATTACATCAACTACCTGGGCCGTAGTGTCGATATCCCGCCCGGCAAAGTACTTGTGCTGACCGGCAAAATGCCTACTTTCCCGCATACCCGCTTCGGCGAGCCGGTGATGGAGCGCGGGCAGGTCCGCTACTGGAGCATAGCCGGCATTGACGGTGACCCGTTCTCCCCTTTGCCCGCCACCACCATACACGCGATCGGGGACGACGAGGTGGTGCTGGACCTGGGC
>CAJXXJ010000480.1 GCA_913062745.1 uncultured Phaeodactylibacter sp. | reverse complement strand
GGTTTGGGCGTAATGCACAAACCCGACGCACGAGTATACCGATAGTTATCGGCACAGGTATGCCGACCCGCCTGCCTAAGCACGGCGGGCAGGCACGAAGTCATGGTTGGCCCCGATTCCTATCGGGGAAACTACTTCATCGTCGGTATAAACACGGTATGCTGCGCACGTGAAGTCATGACTGTAAACTAAGCTTAATCAATGCGGCGACATAAATTGAGGAGCACATAGCGCTAAGGGTTTAGTTAACAGAGCATGTGAAGCATCAAGGACAAATATAAGCGCTTTTTGAACTGCAATCAAGTGAAACAATGTTTATTTGAAGCATTTTTATGTGTACAAAAAAAGGAAAAGTAATTTTAAATTTTAAGAAGAGGTTTTTCTTCACCCCCCCTTGAGCCCACCCCCATCGCACCAAACGCGGTAAATTTTGTTATATTCACCGATTATAATTATCAAGCATGCAACTCGTATCTTTCTTTTCCGGTGCTGGCGGCCTGGACCTGGGGTTCACCCGGGCAGGATTCAACGTAATATGGGCTAATGAGTACGACCGGCACGTATGGGAAACCTACGAGAAAAACCATCCGCTGAGCCAGCTCGACCGGCGCAGCATCACGGATATCCCGGCAGAAGAGGTGCCCGACTGCGACGGCATGATCGGCGGGCCGCCCTGTCAGAGCTGGAGCACAGCCGGCAAACTGCGGGGCATTGAAGACAACCGCGGGCAGCTGTTCTATGACTTCATCCGCATCCTCGAAGCGAAACAGCCGAAATTTTTCCTGGCAGAAAACGTAGCCGGCATGCTGCTGCCGCGCAATGCAGATGCCCTCAACAGCATCAAAAAACTGTTTAAAAAAGCGGGCGAGGGCTACGACCTTTCCTTTCAGCAGCTCAATGCCCGCGACTACCTGGTGCCGCAGGACCGCAAGCGCGTCTTCTTCGTAGGCTACCGCCGCGACCTCGGCAAGCGTTTCACTTTCCCCAATCCGGTAGAGATGAAGCTCAGCCTCCGGGCGGCGATCGGTGACCTGCAGGATACGGCATTGCCGGCCAAAGAAGGCAACTATACCAACGGCAAAGCCTGCCGCGTACCCAATCACGAGTACTTCACCGGCGGGTTCTCCAGCCTGTATATGTCGCGCAACCGCGTGCGTAGCTGGGACGATGTATCCTTTACCATTCAGGCCGGCGCACGGCACGCCCCCCTGCACCCGCAGGCCCCGAAGATGGAAACGGTAGACAAGGACCGCAAGCAGTTTGTGCCCGGCAAAGAAGGCCTCTACCGCCGGCTGAGCGTACGCGAAGTGGCCCGCATCCAAACCTTCCCCGACGATTTTATTTTCTACTACAACAATTTGGCGGCAGCCTACAAGATGATCGGCAATGCTGTGCCGGTGCGCCTCGCCCAGATCATCGCCAGCAAAATCAAGGCCGACTTCGAGTAAGGATTTTCCCCGGAGAATTGTATTTTTCCGGGAAAAGCCTGACCAACATGCCAGATCAGACTGCCCTTATGCACGCCTACGATACCTCCGACGCGGTAGCCTTCGCCAACGAATATTACCGCCTTTCGGCGAAAGCCGTAGCCACCCACGGGGAGCAGGATGCCACCTTCCTGCTGCAAGCTTCTGACGGGCAGCGGTACGCGTTAAAGATTGCTGCCCGGCACCCCGAGCTGCAGCTCGCCCTGGCAGAACACCTTTCAGCCGCCGATCTGCCCTTTGCTCTGCCCAAGCTGCAGCGTACCGTGGATGGCAGCCGCTACGCTACGCTCAATTCCGGGCACTACCTCTACCTGCAAAGCTGGGTACCGGGTATCCCTTACGGGAAAGCTCCGCTGAAAGACAGCCGGTTAAGGGCCAGCACCGGCCGTGCACTCGGCCAGCTGAGCCGCGCACTGCAGGGGTTCGACAGCCCCGCTGCCCACCGGGAGATCAACTGGGATCTGGCGGAGCTGCCCTGGGTAGCCGCACACTTCGGGATGTTTGATGCCGAAGAACGCGAGTTGCTGGAGTACTTTTACGGTCAGTACCAGACGCAGGCCGCTCCGCTGCTGCCCCAGTTGCGGCAAAGCGTGCTTTATAACGACGCCAACGACTACAACCTCCTGGTGCAGCCGGCACGGGAGAGAGGCCCGGCGGACTGGCACTATCAGCTCTGTGGCATGATCGACTACGGTGATGCCGTATACAGCCACACCATCAATGAACTGGCCGTAGCCCTGGCTTACGCAGTGATGGAGCAGCCCGACCCCGCCAGTGCTGCCGGAGAAGTCATCCGGGCTTATCACGAAGTATTCCCCTTACGGGAAAACGAGATCGCCGCCCTGCCTGCCCTGATTGCCGGTCGGCTGCTCCTCAGTGTCACCACCGCCCGGCTGAATCAACAGCAGGAGCCGGAGCGCGCGTATTTGCAGATCAGTCAGCAGCCCGCCTGGGAGTTGCTGTACCAACTGCGTAAAATTCCCTACGCGCTGCTGCACTATCACTTCCGGCAGGCTTGCGGCTGGGAGCCCTGCCCGCAGACGAGCCGTTTCCGAAAGTGGCTGGCCGACGCCCGGCCTTCCTTTGCTGCGGTATGCCCGCTGCCCGACCATTGGAAGAGGATGGACCTGGGCGCAGGCAGCCTGGAGCTGGGCAACAACCAAAATTTTGACGATACGCAACGCTTCGAGCGGCACATCAACCGGCTGATGGAAGACAGCGGCTACGAATTTGGGCTGGGCGGTTACGGGGAGGTGCGCCCTTTTTACACCACAGACGCTTACAAAGTAGAGGGCAACGATGGCCCGCGCTGGCGTAGCGTACACCTCGGCCTGGATATCTGGGCAAAAGCAGGCACGCCGGTATTTGCACCCCTGCCCGGCAAGGTGCACAGCTTTGCGGACAATGCAGCAGAGCGCGACTACGGGCCGGCTGTTATTCTGGAGCACGAGCCAGTACCGGGGCTGCGTTTTTATACGCTCTACGGCCACCTCAGCCGCGCCTCCCTCCGGCAGCTGCAGGAGGGGATGCCCGTCCGGCAGGGACAGCTGATTGCCACCTTCGGCGAGCGCGAAGAAAACGGGCAGTGGCCACCCCATCTGCATTTTCAAATCCTGATGGACACCCTGGGCAAAAAAGGGGATTTCCCCGGCGTGGGCTTCCCGGAAGAATGGGCAGTGTGGAAAAGCCTGTGCCCCAATCCGGAGCTGCTGCTGCATTTGCCGGAAGGCAGTACACGGCCGGGCCGGGAGGAATGGAGTATAGAGCGCATTCTGCAGGCGCGTCAGCAGGCCCTCGGCCCCAATCTGAGTATCACCTACCGGGAGCCACTGCATGTGGTGCGCGCCTACCGGCACTACCTGTACACTTCCGATGGCCGCCGCTATCTGGATACCGTCAATAACGTACCGCACGTGGGGCATCAGCACCCGCGGGTGGTGGAAGCGGTGCAGCAGCAGGCTGCCGTGCTCAATACCAATACGCGGTACCTGCATACAGAACTGGCGCGCTACGCCGAAGAGCTGCTGGCTACGCTGCCGGAAGCACTGCAGGTGGTTTACTTCGTCACTTCGGGCAGCGAGGCCAACGAACTGGCGCTGCGCATGGCCCGCACCGCAAGCGGCCGCTCCGGCATACTGGCGATGGATGGGGCCTACCACGGGCACACCGCTGCCTGTATTGACATCAGCGCCTACAAGTTTAATGGCAAAGGTGGGCACGGACAACCAGGAAATACGCACTTGCTTCCAGTGTTTGGATCACCGGGCTCGGCCGCAGAGCAAGTGCAGGGTTTAGCAGCCAATGGCCAGGCGCCGGCTGCCTTTATCAGCGAAAGTATACTGAGTTGTGGTGGTCAGCTGGTGCCGCCACCGGGCTACTTCAAGGCAGTTTTTGAGGTCGTACGCCAAAACGGAGGGCTCTGCATCATAGATGAAGTACAGACCGGATTCGGCCGGGTAGGGGAGGCGTTCTGGGCGTTTGAGCTGCAGGGGGGGATACCGGATATCGTGG
>CAJXXJ010000479.1 GCA_913062745.1 uncultured Phaeodactylibacter sp. | reverse complement strand
AGCAGGTTGAGGAGCTCTTCCGGTCTATCGCAAATGAATTGCTGATTAACAACCTGAGCTAACATGAACCGACAAACACTCCTGGTTTCAGAAGAAGGGCTCGTGCTTCAGTCACAAGGCCAGCTTCTGCCCCGGCACTGGCTGCTCCACCGGTCCATCCGCGGAGACTTCCCGCTGCTCGACAGCCTGTGGACCGCCCTGGTACAGCTGCCCCACAGCCGCTTTCCGATCTACCTCCACTACGTGGAAAGCCCCCACCCCAGCCTCAAAGGCTTCTATACGCTTAGCATTGAAAAAATTTCGCCCATCGCCTCCCGCTTCAAACTGACGATTACCGACCGTACCAAAGAAGCGCAAAAGCACCGCAAGGAGTTGCAGCGGCGCAACGAAGAACTGCTCAAACAGGATCAGCGCACTTTACTTTCCCTATTGTCGTAACCGCAATGCGCTCCTCAGAGCAACCACCAGACTGATAAAAACCTGGGTGGTATACTTTTTCAGCACCGCTATTTTCGTCAGCTTAATGATTCGTTTGCCATTTGCCGGGTTTTTCCATAAATTTAGTATCCCGGAACGCAAGTCCGTTACGCCGGTGAGCTGCAAACGCGAAAAATGCCCTGCTAAAGACAATTGAGCTACCAAAACCTGCTGATTTTGAACCTTTAAACCACAGCTGTGTACTATCAATAGCACCACGCCTTAATTGCCGCCTATGTCAAATAAACTATTTCTATATTGTCTCTTCCTGCTGATCACGTCGCCGCTGCTGGCACAACAGACCTTCGACGGAGATCAAAATATCTATGACGAGTCTACCGGTATCATTTACGACCGGGAATTTACAGTAGACCTTAAAATTCTGCAGGAAAACGGCTTCGCGGTGGGCGTCAACATCGCCAAGATTAAGACCTACTATCTGACCCGCTACTGGAACTTCGAGCTCGGCGAGCTGAAGCACCACTCTGAATTCCGGCAGAGCTTTGACTTTGCCACCTCCACCTCCCGGGTATCCCGGGCATTTATTTTTGGAAAGCAAAACAACCTGTTTGTGCTCCGTGGCGGCTTCGGCGAAAAACGCTACTTTTCTGAAAAAGCCAAGCGGCGCGGTGTGGCCGTTGGTATCAGCTATGAAGGCGGCCTGACCCTTGGGCTACTGAAGCCTTATTACCTCGACCTGCTGCGCGCTACTGACCCTGGCAGCGTGCCCGACTTCAACATCCGCAGCGAGAAGTACAGCGAAGATAATGCCAGCACTTTTCTGGAGATCAGCCGTATACATGGCTCCTCCGGCTTCGCGCGCGGACTGGGAGAGCTCAGCGTAGTGCCCGGCCTGCATGGCAAGTTTGCGGTCCACTTCGACTGGGGCGCCTTTGATGAATTTGTGAAAGCCATAGAGGGCGGTGTCATGTTTGACGTATTCACCCGCACCATGCCCATCATGGTGGAATCCCCGCAGGTAGAGAATTCGGAAAACCGCTCCCTTTTCATCAATCTTTATATAAATTTACAACTCGGCAAGCGCTGGTAAACGGTACCCGCTCCATTGTCATCTTTCTGTCGATAGAAAAACTCTATCCGGCAACTTGGTGTTATGGAGGCAGCAAGTCAATACAGCCTTGCTTCCGGAAATCAGGAGTTCAAACTCCCCATTTCTATCACTGACAAACGATTGCTCCCATGGTGGAACTGCCTATAGTAGAGAAAAAAGAGCAGCGCCGGAAAAAGCCGGACTGGTTGCGCGTAAAACTGCCAATCGGCCCCAGCTACAAAAAGGTCCGCAAGCTCGTTGATGATTATAACCTGCACACCATTTGCCAGAGCGGCAATTGCCCGAATATGGGCGAATGCTGGGGTGCCGGTACCGCTACCTTTATGATACTCGGTAACACTTGTACCCGCTCCTGCTCCTTCTGCGCCGTGAAGCCCGGCCGCCCGCCGGAGTACGACGAGGACGAGCCGCGCCGTGTAGCCGAAGCCATCGACCTGATGAACGTTAAGCACGCCGTCATCACCTCCGTCAACCGCGATGAGCGCAAAGACCGGGGCGCCGAAGTATGGTACCAAACTGTACGCGCCGTAAAAGAGCGTACGCCTCAGGTGACTATTGAGACGCTCATCCCCGATGTGCGCGCCACCTGGTGGGCACTCGAGCGCATGATCGAAGGCGGGCAGGAAGTGGTTTCCCACAACATGGAAACCGTGGAAGCGCTCTACCGTAAGGTACGCCCGCAGGCCAAGTACAAGCGCAGCCTCGAGCAAATCAAGCGCACCAAAGAATACGGCAAGCGTACCAAATCCGGCATCATGGTCGGCCTGGGCGAAACCGATGAGCAGGTCTTCAAAACTATGGATGACCTCCTCGAGCATGGCTGCGATGTCATGACCATCGGGCAGTACTTGCAGCCTACCAAGATGCACCTCGATGTAGCGGAGTACGTGCATCCCGACAAATTTGCAGAGTACAAGGAAGTCGGTCTCTCCAAAGGCTTCGACTTTGTGGAAAGTGCCCCGCTTGTGCGCTCAAGCTACCACGCAGAGCGGCACCTGTAGGAATTGAAACAATAAAGCGGAAAGGGCTGAAGACCACCTGAAGTGTGGTTTTCAGCCCTTTTTCATTTTGGGTATCCGGATTCGCACCCGTTGTACAGTTGGGCTATCCCTTTTTCAGCTTACTTGCGCTTTCTTGCAAAGCTTCCGCATACTGATCCAGAAACTCCTCCAGCCGCTTGCGCCGGTACTGCATCACCCAGCGCGGGTGCGGCAGCGGCAGCACCTTTCGGAAAAACCCATGCTCCTCATTCAGCGCCTGAAAGTATTTCCAGTTCTTGCCCACGCCCATACAGAGCGCAATCTCATCTGACACGCCCAGCGCAATTTGCGCCTTCAGATTATCGATGATGTGCGGCTCCACCGCGCGCTCCAGTTTTTTATCGTCGTAGTAGTTGTAGTTCCTGCCGTCCCGCGTAAAGCCCAGCGGGCACAGCGAAGTGATGTAGAAATGATCGTAAAATGCCCCGACATCCCCCCAGCGGTGGATGAATCGGTACACGAAATCGGACGACAGCTCCGGCTTTTTATGGAAGTCATTGGCAATGCCACACTCCTGCTCCAGCCGGATCGGGTCCGTAAACGGCACTCCCGTGACGCCTGCCCCGAACCGCCCCGGGTTGATCCCCAGAATCGCTATCCGCGGGCGCTCATCTGCGTAAAATTTATGGTAGAACTGCTCCATCGCCCGCCAGGTCTCCGGCTCATCAAAGGGATACAGCAGCTCTACGTGCTCCGGCAGTTTCCAGTCCGGGCGCAATGATCGGTTGAAGTCCAGTACGCGTTGTCCGAAAGGCATATTTTTTCCGCAGAAGGTAAAGAAAAATCGGCAGAGGACAGACTACTAGACAAAAGGGTTTTAATGGATGGAAGGGATTGATTTTGCGGGCTTGCGTTCCCGCCTTTAGGGGGCTAGGGGGCGCGCGAAGGCAGGAAAAATCAATCCCGCCTCAGAAATGCCCAGTAGTTTAAGCAGAGGACTAATTTTTCAGCTCATCCACTTTTGACTGATTGCGCTCCACTACGGCCTGCTGCTGTTCTACAACCCTTTCCTGTTCAGCGATCTTCTTAGTCGTGGAGTCTACCTTTTTGCGGGCTTCAGCCAATTCCTCCTGCAGCTCTTCCACTTCCCCGGCGGCATCTTCCCGCTCTTTCCGCAGGTCTTTCAGTTCATCCCGCATATCTTCCAGCTGTTCCCGTTCGCGCTCCAACGCCTCCTTTGCGTAGGTGCGGAGTACCCGCTGACGGAACTGCTGCAGCCAGTCCCGCGCTGCGCCCACCCGCTCCGGATGCTGCTCGCTTGACAAGTAGGCACCTCCCAGATCAAACCACACCGTGATCACTGCTCCCTCAGCTTTGCCCTTATCTTCTACGGTAGAGTAAATGTCGATGGTATTCGCGCTTATGCTGCCAATTTCCGCATCGTTGGCAAAGTACTCGTCGCTCTTGCG
>CAJXXJ010000478.1 GCA_913062745.1 uncultured Phaeodactylibacter sp. | reverse complement strand
CCGGACCCCCGCAGAGCGGAGCCTCCCGGCGTATTGGCCATCGGCGGAGATCTCTCCCCCGCCCGGCTGCTGGAGGCTTACCGGCAGGGCATCTTCCCCTGGTACAACTACGGGGAGCCCATTTACTGGTGGTGCCCGGACCCGCGCTTTGTGCTGTACCCGGAAAACCTGAAGGTGTCCAAAAGCATGCGCCCCTACTTCAACCAGAAAAAATTCGACCTCTCCTTTGACCGCGCTTTTACGGAAGTGATGCGCGCCTGTGCCCTGCAGCCCCGTCATGGGCAGTACGGTACCTGGATCACTCCCGAAATGCTGGAAGGCTATACCGCGCTGCACGAACTGGGCTATGCACACTCCGTGGAGGTATGGAAGGGAGAGGAACTGGTCGGCGGACTGTACGGCGTAGCTCTGGGCCGGGTATTCTACGGGGAATCTATGTTTGCAAAAGCGAGCAACGCTTCCAAATTTGGCTTTATCTCCCTGGTGCGCGAACTGCAAAAGCGCGGCTTCAACCTTATCGACTGCCAACAGGAGACCCCTCACCTGGCGAGCCTGGGCGCGCAGAGCATCCCACGGGAGGATTTCCTGCAACACCTGAAGCAGAATGAGCAGCAGGAAAGCCTGGTGGGTAAGTGGACGGAGTGGGTGAAGGGGTGATTGCCTGGGGTAAAGCCTCACTCCATATGATACCGGATCATTTGACTTTGTGTACTTTAGAAAAACCAAAGTACACAAAGCCTGTATGATCAACTCATTATTTATTACTTAGAAGAGGCCAGAAGGCTCATTGCTTTTTCCGCTCCCAGCATGCGATCGTACTTTCTTTTTACTTCTGCAGCAAACTGGTACTGTTCTGTTTCCTCTACCTTTTTGTTGTCCATTTCGTTTTTCAACTCCTGAAGGGCATCCCTGGTATCTGCCAGCTCGGTCTCTGCGGTTTTAAGGATGTAACGACTGTACGATGAGAACTTCTTATCAGTCACTGTAGGTTGAAGTGCCAAAGCTATTTCTGCCATAGCATCGCAGTCAATTCCTTTTTGCGCGATTAGCACGTCCATGAAGTGTTCGACAACGCCTTCATTACTAACGCCTTTAGCGTTTCGTAGTGCTGCCCGATGACCTAATTCATAAGCTATAAACTGGAGTTGATGGCTGTGAGCAGGATTGAACTCCAGGGGATTCAATCCCGGGCTGTTTTCCAGATAGGCGCTGTAAAGTTCATACAGTTCCTCCCAATCCGTATCAAACTGGGATTGATTTAGCCTCACCAATATCGCGAGCATAAAGTCATTTTTCAATTCTGTACGTGGACCGTAGGTTTGAATAGTATAGTAAAAGGACTGGCCTTCCGATGAGTAGTTGCGAAATTCATGAAAGGCTAATCGTTCTTGTGTCATTTTCAGTGCTTCATCGGAAGCCTGTAGGTTTTGGATTTCTTTTTGGCATCCGAAAGATGCTGTTAAAAGCAAGCCAAACAACAATGGATGATAAAGTTTCATAATATAAAATTTTAGGTTTAGGTTATTCGCACCCTGAACAATGAGTCAAACAATGTACCCAGCTTTCTACCGTGGAACAGGATTCACATGCAACTAACATAAAACACTCAAGACTGCCTCCTCCTTCTAGAGGATCTACTCCACCTCCATTTGCAAGCGGACAGCAATTCCAATAACCAAAATCAATATTTGTGTAACAAGGAACAGTTGGGTCTGTTTGACAATTAGGATTATAGGAAGTGTTATACGACATCGTCCCGTCATCATTAAAGTAGAATACGACCCAATCATCCGAAATACAATCTGTAGTTGAGACTCCATTGTCATTAAAATACGCTACCCAGCTATCGGTGGTTCCAGCCCCCGGACCGATGCAGCTCATTGCATTTTGGTAACCTGGAGGAGGAGGAGGAATATAAGGCGGACTTTGAGCATAAGCGGAAAGCTGTATAAACACACAGATACAGATAAAAAGGTATTGTTTCATAGGGTTTGATTTTTTATCTAAAATACCCCCCCCCGCGAAAATGCAAGTTATGTTGAAACTTTAACATTGTCTTTGACAATCAGGCTGTGAGTCGGCTTCAAAATGCCTGGTGCAGGAGCCTTTGTCAATTAATATCAGCCAATACAATCGTTTTCAGGCTACTTTTTACCAGACTCCCACCAACGCTCTGCCTGCTCCCGTCCGTCATCTCAATAAAACCCACGATTATGAAGTCTTTAAAGCTATTGTGTTTGGTCATAGCCCCGCTGTCCGTTTTCACTGCCTGTGAGAAAGAGGAAGCCTGCGAAGCCAACCAGAACCCGGATGACTGTGCCTGCTACGAAATATACGCCCCCGTCTGCGGTTGCGATGGCGTCACCTACGAGAACGACTGCCGGGCGGAATGCGCCGGGGTGGAAATCGTGCACGAGGGGAGTTGCGAGTAAACAAAAGCCGGGCTGCCTTTTTCTGGCAGCCCGGCACACATGAAACACTATAAATCCTTAAACACTAAGTTTTTAATTCGACAGTATCATCATCCGTTTGGTGGCGAAGTGGCGCCCGGCGCGCAGGCTGTATTGGAGTACGCCTGCGGGCAAGCCTTCATGCGAGAGCGTGATGGCATTATATCCACGCACCCCCTCCAGCTCCAGGGTTTTCAGCACTTTACCAGCTACATCAGTGATGATGAGTTGTACCGGCCCGGCTTCCGGCAGCTCAAAGCTGATTTGCGTATCGCCGCGGAAGGGGTTAGGTTTGTTTTGGTGCAGCTCAAACTGCTCGTCCTGCTGCGGCTGCGTATTGCCATAGAAAGCCAGGCGGGGCTGCAGTAATTCGCCACCCGGGCCGTAGGCTTCTGCGACTGTAACGCGGGAACCGACAGACAGGACATCGCTCAGCCGGGCATCTTTACGGGCGCGCAGCACCAGGGTAAGCAGCTGCCCTTCAGCGATCATCTGATTGGGATGTTGATTCCAGCTCATGGTCAGGTAGCCTTCGTCCAAAAAGGCTGTACTGTAGTGTTCCTCGCTCAGCAGGCCCGGCATCAGATCCACCAGTTCCACCGCTGTGCGGTCAAACTTTAGCGTGCCCTGATAGCCGAGCACATCGATCAGGCCACGGTCGGCCGTGCGGAGGGGGAGAACGTATTCCTCGCCGGCCTTGAGCTCTATCTCCTCCATCTGCAGGTCGAAATCGCCGTCAAAGCTGCGCGTCTCCAGGCCGCTGAAGCTGTTCGCCTGTGCGTCGAGGGTTACATCCCCTACCTTGATGGCAACGAAGTCTGCCTCGTTGATCCCGTTATCCGGCAAGTTGTTCAGGTTGAGGATTTCCGGGAAGGTCTCCTCCCAGGGGTCTGCCGGATTCGGGAATACGTAGCGCGCATCTACAAAGCGCCAGCTGTTCGTGTGCTGCAGCTCTACAGCGTCTCCCAGTATGAGCTTGCGCAGCAGGATAAGGTTCAGTGAGGAGATCGAACGGGAGTTGTTGACGTCCGCCGCGATGAGCTGATTCGGGCTCTGCAGGGGCGCGACGCCCAGAATATGCTTGCTGATGAGCACCATATCAAAGGTGGAAATGCCGTTCAGGTCATCGCCATCCCGCATCGGGGTGATCGTATAATCCTCACCCGGAGTCAGGCCCTCAAAGCTAAAGCCTCCGCCTGGGCCGGTGACCATCCAGTCGTTGCCCATACCGCTGAGGCTGACTTCCACTTCTTCCACCAGCGTACCGCTTTCCGTCTCAATCGCGCCGGCTGCTTGTGCCAGGGGAGTAAACTCACCATCGCATACGCCGATGTTATCCTGTACGAAGAGGAAGGTTTCGCAGGTACTGCGGTTGCCCAGGGGGTCCCAGGTATGCACCTCTACCGTTACCAGGCCCGTGTCCTGACAGAAGAAGTAGATACCGGTGCTGTCAATATTCACCGGGTCGCCGAGGCGGTTGATGGAGTACGTCAGCGGGCCTGAGCAGTCAATCGGGTCACCGATGATGAAGTCGTCTGCCCACACATCGCCG
>CAJXXJ010000477.1 GCA_913062745.1 uncultured Phaeodactylibacter sp. | reverse complement strand
AATGAAGGAGCCGAAATGGCCGAACGTAGACTACCCGCCGGTAGACCTGCAGGACATTATCTACTATGCCGCTCCTAAGAAGAAGAAAAAACTGGAGAGCCTCGACGAGGTAGACCCGGAGCTGCTCGAAACCTTCAATAAGCTGGGCATTCCGCTCGAAGAGCAGAAAATGCTGGCAGGTGTAGCGGTAGACGCAGTGATCGACTCCGTTTCTGTAAAGACCACCTACAAGGAAAAACTGGCAGAGCTGGGCATTATCTTCTGCTCTTTCAGCGAAGCGGTGCAGGACCACCCGGAGCTGATCAAAAAGTACATCGGCTCCGTAGTGCCGGCCAACGACAACTACTTCGCAGCACTGAACTCTGCCGTGTTTAGCGACGGCTCTTTCGTCTATATCCCGAAAGGCGTGAAGTGCCCGATGGAGCTGAGCACCTACTTCCGGATCAACGAGCGTGACACCGGGCAGTTTGAGCGTACGCTGATCGTTGCCGAAGAAGGCAGTCAGGTGAGCTACCTGGAAGGCTGCACCGCTCCGATGCGCGACGAAAACCAGCTGCACGCTGCCGTGGTAGAACTGGTCGCAATGGACGATGCCACCATCAAATACTCTACTGTACAGAACTGGTACCCGGGAGACAAGGATGGCAAAGGCGGCATCTACAACTTCGTGACTAAGCGCGGCCTGTGCAAAGGCGTCAACTCCAAAATTACCTGGACACAGGTGGAGACCGGCTCTGCCGTCACCTGGAAATACCCGAGCTGCGTATTGCTGGGCGACAACTCCGTAGGCGAGTTCTACTCTGTTGCGGTAACCAACAACCATCAGCAGGCAGATACGGGCACTAAAATGACCCACATCGGCAAAAACACGCGCAGCACTATTATTTCTAAAGGTATCTCGGCGGGCTATAGCAACAACTCCTACCGCGGCCTGGTGAAGATCGGCAAGAAGGCGGAAAATGCGCACAACTTCTCCGTATGTGACTCCCTGCTCATGGGCGACAAGTGCGGCGCGCATACCTTCCCTTACCTGGAGGTGGAAAACAATACCGCCAAGGTGGAGCACGAGGCTACGACCTCCAAGATCGGCGAAGATCAGCTGTTCTACCTCATGCAGCGCGGGCTGGACGAAGAAAACGCAGTGAATACCATCGTTAACGGCTTTGCCAAAGAAGTCTTCAACGAGCTTCCGATGGAATTTGCAGTAGAAGCACAGAAGCTGCTGGCTATCAGCCTCGAAGGCAGCGTTGGATAAACCGATATAGCACATCAGGCGGAGGCAGCTGGGCGTTGCCTCCCCCCCACTTTTGATCACGATCTAAAAATACCAAACCATAATGTTGACAGTAAAAGACCTGAAAGTTTCGGTTGAAGATAAAACTATTCTGAACGGCATCAACCTGGAAGTAAAACCGGGTGAAGTACACGCTATCATGGGCCCGAACGGCTCCGGTAAAAGTACATTCGCAAACGTGATTGCCGGCCGGGAGGATTATGAGGTAGAATCCGGCAGCGTAGAGTACAAAGGTGAAGACCTGCTGGAAATGGAAGTAGACGAGCGCGCACTCGCCGGTATTTTCATGGCCTTTCAGTACCCGGTGGAAATCCCGGGCGTAAGCACTTCCAACTTCCTCAAGAGCATCGTGAATGCCAACCGCAAAGCGCGCGGCAAAGAAGAGCTCAATGCGATGCAGATGCTGAAGTTCATCCGCGAGAAAATCAACATGGTAGGCATGGACGAGAAGTTTCTGCGCCGCTCCCTCAATGAAGGCTTCTCCGGCGGTGAGAAGAAGCGCAGCGAAATGCTGCAAATGGCACTGCTCGAGCCTTCACTGGCCATCCTGGACGAAACGGACTCCGGGCTGGACATCGACGCTCTGCGTATCGTTTCTGAAGCCGTGAACAAGCTGCGCACAGAAGAGCGCTCCTTCATTATTGTAACGCACTATCAGCGCCTGCTCAACTACATCGAGCCGGATTTCGTGCACGTGCTGTACAACGGCCGCATCGTAAAATCAGGCGACAAGAGCCTGGCGCTGGAGCTGGAAGACAAGGGCTACGACTGGATCAAGCAGGAAGTGGATGCGCTCGCCGTATGAACGGCCGAGTGGGGAATGCTTCATTCCAATATAATACATCCTCCTATTGTAGACCTTTAAGATATTGTTATCCTTATGTCAACATCTATAGCACAAGACCGGTACGCGGAAGAAAAACAGCAATTCCGCGACCTCTTTAATAAAACAGAGGCGGCCAATCAGGAGCCCGCCCACCCGCTCGATGAATACCGTCAGCGGGCCATGCAACTGGCAGAACAGCTGGACTTCCCGACCCGCCGCTGGGAAGAGGGGAAATACACAAGCGTCAACCGACTGCTGCAGCCGGACTATCAGATCGGGCAGCTGAAGGACATCGACGAGTCTGTCATCAGCCGCTTTATGCCGGAAGGCATGGAGGCACACCTCATTGTATTCATCAATGGGCGCTATAGCGAAAAGCTGTCCCGGGCACAGGAACTCCCGGCCCGCATGACCGTGATGAGCCTGCGGGATGCGATGGACAGCGACCGCTTCGGCGCAATGGCCCGCGAACAGCTGGACCACATCCTGAATGAGCAGAAAGATATCTTTATCGCTCTGAACACTGCATTCTCGCAGTACAGCCTTTTCCTGCACAGCGACAAGAATGTAGTTTGCGAAAAGCCAATCTACATCCTGCACCTTTCGGCCAACGAAGAGACGCCGGTGCTTAACAGCCATATGAACCTGGCCATAGCCGAAACCGGCAGTCAGTTCGCCTACATCGAGGGGCAGTTTGAAATGCCGGGTGCCGAAGGCGCTTACTTCAACAACATCCTCAACCGGGTGGTGGTGAAAGACAACGCGCACGTACACCATTACTGCCTGCAGCAGGAAGGCGCCGAGGGCTATATCATCAATAACGTGGATGCCGAGCAGGGGCGCGACAGCACCTTCTCCAACTACACCCTCGACCTGGGCGGCCGGATGGTGCGCAACAACCTCAATACGCTGCACAAAGGCTCGAACCTGACGACCAACTACTACGGCATCTACTTTGGCAAAGACAAGCAGCACATCGATAACCATACTTTTATCGATCACGCGGTGCCGCACTGCCAAAGCAACGAGATGTACAAAGGCATCGTCACCGACAGCGCCCGCGGCGTTTTCAACGGCAAGGTGCTGGTACGGAAAGATGCGCAGAAGACCAACGCTTTTCAGCAAAGCAGCAGCCTCGTCCTGTCTAACAAGGCAGAAATGGACAGCAAGCCACAGCTGGAAATCTTCGCTGATGATGTGAAGTGCAGCCACGGTGCCACCATCGGGCAGCTGGACGAAAAGTCCGTCTTCTACCTGCGCAGCCGTGGCCTGAACGACGCTCAGGCACGGGCTATGCTGCAGCACGCCTTCATTGGCGAAGTGCTCGACTACTTCAGGCATGAATCGGTACGGGACTTCGCAGAGGCGCTGATTACCCAAAAATTTGAGCAATAACAAAGATGGAATTAACTGCCCAAACGAAATTTGACCTTGATAAAATCCGCCGGGAATTTCCGCTGCTGGAGCGCGAAATGAATGGCAAGCCCATCGTTTTCCTCGATAGCGCGGCTTCCAGCCAGAAGCCAAGCCGGGTGATCGACCGGCTCAACGAATACTACCGGCAGGGGCACGCTAATGTGCACCGCGGTGTATACCAGCTGAGCCAGGAAGCGACCACCGCCTTCGAAGAGGCCCGGGAGCTGGTGCGCGGTTTTATCAACGCTCCTTCCGAAAAGGAAGTCATTTTCGTGCGCGGCTGTACGGAAGGCATCAACCTCGTCGCCTCCTCCTACGGCCGCAAATTTATCAATCAGGGAGATGCCGTGCTCATCACCGCGATGGAGCACCATAGCAACATCGTGCCCTGGCAGATGATCTGCGAGGAGCGGGGCGCAGAACTGCGCGTCGCCCCCGTCAACGAAGCCGGCGAGTTAATCCTGGACGA
>CAJXXJ010000476.1 GCA_913062745.1 uncultured Phaeodactylibacter sp. | reverse complement strand
CCGCTGCCCACGAAGAAGAAAATCTTTACCGTGCTCCGTTCGCCGCACGTCAACAAGAAAGCTCGTGAGCAGTTCCAGTTGCGCACCCACAAACGCCTCATTGAAATTTACACGCCCACCCAGAAGACAGTAGATGCCCTGTCCAAACTGGAGCTGCCGAGCGGCGTTGACATTCAGGTTAAACTTACGTAAGAAGAACTATTAACGTACAGTAATGGTGAACCTTACAGCCAAAGACTTTTCTTTGGCTGTACGGCTGTAAGTAGGCAGGAAAGGCAGTATCCACTGTTGCTCCGCATGCCATTTATTGCCTGGAAAACCATAACTGCGGACTAAAAAAACCATGTGCTGATGAACGGTATAATTGGTAAAAAGATAGGAATGACCAGCATCTTTGACGCTCAGGGACGGCACGTTGCCTGCACCGTCATAGAAGCCGGTCCTTGCGTGGTGACGCAAGTAAAGACAGACGAAACGGACGGCTACAACGCCCTCCAGGTAGGCTACGGCGATGCCAAGGTCAAAAACACATCCAAAGCACTCCAGGGGCACTACGACAAAGCAAAGACAGGTCCTAAGAAGAAAACGGTTGAATTCCGGGAGTTTGATATCGTAGAGAAAGCCATCGGCGACATTATCAAGGTCGACGAAGTGTTCAACGAGGGTGACCTCGTGAGCGCGGTTGGTACTTCCAAGGGTAAAGGCTTTCAGGGGGTTGTTAAGCGCCACGGTTTCCGCGGTGTGAATGACGCTACCCACGGCCAGCACAACCGGCAGCGTGCACCAGGTTCTATTGGTGCTGCCTCTTACCCGGCACGGGTATTCAAAGGCATGCGTATGGCCGGGCGTACCGGTGGTAAGCGCATCAAGGTGCAGAACCTGCGCGTACTGAAAGTATTTCCTGAGAAGAACCTCATTCTGGTCAAGGGCGCAGTCCCGGGCCACAAAGGCTCTTACGTTATTATTGAAAAGTAATTCATTCGTGCGTCGGTAAGCCGCAGATCCAGCTGTTCCTTCCGGAAAACTGTTGCGGCCTACACAAACAGACAAGGTAATGAAACTGGAAGTTTTAAATATTCAAGGTCAGCAAACAGGCCGGGAAGTTGACCTCCCGGAAGACATCTTCGGCGTTGAGCCCAACGAACACTCCGTGTACCTGGCAGTGAAGCAGTACCTCGCCCATCAGCGGCAGGGTACGCACAAAGCCAAAGAGCGCAACGAAATCGCCGGGTCCACCAAAAAGCTGAAGCGCCAAAAGGGCACAGGTACTGCCCGTTTTGGTGATATCAAGAACCCGCTTTTCCGCGGTGGTGGCCGTGTATTCGGCCCACGCCCCCGTAAGTATACCGTAAAGCTCAACCGCAAGGTAAAGCAGCTGGCCCGCAAGTCAGCCCTTTCCTCTAAGGTAGCCAGCGGCAAGGTCATGATCGTAGAGGACTTTTCGTTCAATACGCCAAAGACCCGTGAGTTCGCTAATATCCTCAACGCTTTGAAAGTAGCCGATCAGAAGCCGGTACTCGTGACCGCTGATTTCGAGAAGGAAGTATTCCTCTCCGGCCGCAACATCCCGAAGGTGAACATTGTGCGCGCAAGCGACCTCAATACCTATACGGTGATGAATGCAGGTACGCTGATCCTTTCAGAAGGGGCAGTTGAGAAGGTAAAGCAAGCATTCGAAAACTAAGAGAGAGCATGGCTCGCCTGCCGGGCCGCTTTCCACAATCAGTGATAGACAATGGCAAAGACGATTTTAGTAAAGCCTCTGATTACCGAGAAGTCCGAAATGCTCTCTGAAGAGCGCGGGCAGTACACCTTTGTCGTCGCCAAGGATGTCAACAAGCTTGAGATCAAGAAGGCGGTAGAGGATATGTATCAGGTGACGGTGGAGTCCGTAAACACCATGATTATGCCGGCCAAGGCGAAGAGCCGTTCTACTCGTTCCGGCATCCTGCACGGTCGCAAGCCGTCTTACAAGAAAGCGGTAGTGACGCTGGCAGAAGGCGAAGAAATCGATTTCTTCGGCGACATTTAATTTATTGAAGCAGACTGCAGGGGCAAAGCTGCAACCGCCTTTGCCGCAGCGCGCTGACCACCGGTTCCTCTGTTCATCCGGCCAGCGCAGCGGTAAACAATCAAGGCTGTTACAGCACGTATCTCTGCAGCGAAAAACAGAATACAATGGGTATTAAAAAACACAAACCGGCCAGTCCGGGCACTCGTTTTCTGCTGAGCAACACCTTTGCAGAAGTAACGACGAGCAAGCCCGAAAAAAGCCTGATCGCTCCGATGAAGAGCAGCGGCGGCCGTAACAATCAGGGCCGTATGACGGCTCGCTACCGTGGCGGCGGACACAAGCGGCGCTACCGTATCATCGACTTCAAGCGCAACAAAGACGGTATGAAGGCTGAGGTACAGACGATCGAGTACGATCCGAACCGCAGTGCTTACATCGCTTTGGTACAGTACGAAGACGGCGAGAAGCGGTACATCATCGCTCCAAGCGGCTTGCAGGTCGGCGACGAGATCATGTCCGGCTCTACAGCTTCGCCGGTTACCGGCCATGCGATGTTCCTCAGCGACATTCCGCTGGGTTCTACGATCCACGCTATCGAGATGCAGCCGGGCCACGGTGCAGCAATCGCCCGCGCAGCAGGCACTTACTGTACGCTCATGGGCCGGGAAGGGAAATACGCAGTGATCAAACTGCCTTCCGGTGAAGTCCGCCGTATACTTTCCGCTTGCAAAGCGACAATCGGCACCACTTCTAACCCGGACCACAGCCTGGTAGTAATGGGTAAAGCCGGCCGTAAGCGCTGGAAAGGACGCCGCCCGCGTACGCGTGGTGTGGCTATGAACCCGGTCGATCACCCGATGGGTGGTGGCGAAGGGCGTGCTTCAGGCGGACACCCGCGCTCCCGTAACGGGCAGATGGCGAAAGGTCAGCTGACGCGGAAGCCGAAGAAGCATTCTAACAAGCTTATTATTACTAAACGTAAAAAGAACAAGAAGCGCCGCTAAGCGATAGCGGGCCTTGTGCCCGCTCGCCCCGGCCTTCTGTAATATAACAGGAACGATGGCAAGATCAATCAAAAAAGGACCTTACGTTTTCCACAAGCTGATCGATAAAGTGGAAAAAGCCAAGGCGTCTTCCAAGAAGACCGTGATTAAGACTTGGGCCCGCTCTTCCATGATCTTCCCGGATATGGTAGGCGAGACTATCGCGGTGCACAACGGCAAAACATTTGTGCCGGTGTACGTCACTGAAAACATGGTAGGCCATAAGCTTGGTGAATTTGCGCCGACCCGCACATTCAAAGGGCACACTGGAAACCGTAAGAAGTAATCAAAGATAGTTGCCATGCTGGTATCCGCCAGGCAGCAACAGAAAAATGAAAAACAATGGAAGCAGTAGCTAAACTCAAGAGTGTCCCGATGTCAGCGCGCAAAATGCGCCTGGTCGTGGACCTGATCCGCAATAAAAACGTAGAGGAAGCGCTGGATATCCTTCGATTCACTAAGAAAGAAGCGGCTGTCTGGCTGGAAAAACTGGTACTCTCTGCAATTGCCAACTGGGAAGATAAGCTCGGTGGTATGGAGAATGCTGATGACTACGATCTCTACATCAAGACCATCTTCGCGGACGATGGCACCATGCTGAAGCGTTTTCAGCCGGCACCGCACGGCCGCGCGCACCGCATCCGCAAGCGCACCACGCACGTAACCGTCATCGTGGAAAACCGCATCGCGGTTGACCGGGACGAGGACGGCGGGCAGGACGCCGTGGAAGTCGAAGAGTTCGAAGACGAAACAGCAGTAGAAGAATAAGCTTTTAGAAAATTGTAACACCATTAATATGGGTCAGAAGACAAATCCAATCGGCAATCGCCTGGGCATCATTCGGGGCTGGGAGTCTAACTGGTTTGGCGGCAATGACTACGCCGACAAGGTAGTGGAAGATGAGCATATCCGTACGTACTTGCAAGCACGTGTTGCTAAAGGCGGCATTGCC
>CAJXXJ010000475.1 GCA_913062745.1 uncultured Phaeodactylibacter sp. | reverse complement strand
ATAATCTCACCCTCTCACCCCCTCACTCCCTCTCCCACTCACCCCCTCTCTTCCTCACTCCCTCACCCCCTCCTCCTTCTCCTCCAGCGACAACTTCCGCACCAGCTCCGTCAGCGCCGATTGCTGCTTTTTGATCATAAAAAACAACTTGTACTGAAAGAAGAAAATCAGCCCGAGGCAAAAGAAGATAATCGCGTTAACATTGCTCTCGATACCGAAGAGCTGAGCGATTTTATTAGAAAGAAAGTCAGGAAATATAGCAAACAGCCCGACGCCCAGCCAAAACAGGCTGCCTACGGCTACCTCCTGCCAGCTTGCCCGGGTACGGTAGTAACGGCGGAACATGCCATAGATGAACAGCAGACTGATGATGGGGACGATGATCTGAAAAAACTTCATGGCTCGGCAATTTTAGCGCTGAAAAATCAACTTCCAGAGCAGATTCATAGCGGTGGTGATGCCCATCTGCAAATCCTGCCCCTTACTCATCGAATACTCGGTGTACGCTACGCGGATCGGCACCTCCTCAATGCGTAGGCGGTTCTCCTCAGCCTGAACAATCATTTCGCTGCAGTAGCCGAAGCCGTCAAGGTGGAGATTAATCGCTTCGATGGCCCGGCGGTTGAGCAGCCGCATGCCCGATTGGGAATCCGTGTAGTTGCTACGGCAGAAGAAATTCGTGAAAATATTGGAGATTCGGTTGTAGGCTATTCTTGTTGCCGGCACATCTTCGTTGCGCCCCAGCCAGCGGCTGCCGATAACGATATCGCAGTCTGTTTCCGACATGCGGGCGGCCATTTTTTCGATATCCTCCGGGTAGTGCTGCCCATCCGCATCAATCTGCACCAGATAGGGCAATCCGGCTTTTCGCGCGTAAGCGATACCGGTCTGAGCAGCTGCGCCCGCCCCCCGGTTGATGATATGGCTGAGCACAGTAGCCCCGGCCCGCTCCGCTACCTCTGCGGTATCATCTTTACTCCCGTCGTTCACCACAATCACCCGTGCAAAGCCACAGCGCAGGATGCGGCGGACGACATCGCCCACGACCGCGCCCTCGTTGTAGGCCGGGATGATCACGCTAATCTGTTCCTTCTCCACCATAGCCCTACTGAATTTCAAATAATGCAAAACTGCCCGGCTGTATCGTCTCCCCCCGCAGCGCTAACTGCCCCGACAGCCTCATCCGGCCCAGCATGCTGCGCTGTGCTTTCGGAGCTTTGACCAGGTTGTCCGTAAAGATGAGCTGTGCCCTCGGCGAATTGACCAGAATACGGAAGAACTGATTGGCCTTTTTGGCCAGAGATTGCTCCGGCGTCTCATCCAGCCCGGCGGTATTGAGGTCGAACAGGATATACTTGAAGCCGTTCTTCTTCAGGAAGTCGAGAAACTGCTGCGGGTTGCGCGACTGTGCCAGGTAATCCCCGAACAGCCCCAGCTGATTGTCTTCGTACACCCGGCGGTCATTCTGCGTGATATGATAGTTGAAGTAAGTGCCCACCCGGTACACCTTGCTGTCGATATCCTGATTGATAAACTTGCGCAACTCCACGATGATGGGGTTGAACTCAAACTGCGCTTCTTCCTTGCTGCTCGCCAGCGCGCCGTACTTTACGAAAGCATTCTGGAAACGCATCGCTGCATTTTCCTCCGCCTCGGTGGTGCTCATAAAATTCAGTATAGTGCTGAAAAAGAGCGAAATACCCACGCCTGTGAGCAGAAAGTAATGAGCGTAGGCCGTAGCTTTTGGCGCAAGCCGCTCCGGCTTATGCACAAAGTAGACGAAGACAACGCCCAGCAGGGCAAAGAACGGAAACCCGTACCAGGGAATGCCGCTGCCGAGCAGGTACCAGAAAAAGCCGAAGGAGAACAGGAAGGCCAGCAGCGCTTTGAAGTTCGGGCTCAGGGCATTGATGCGCTCCTGCATCAGCCAGTAGCCGAGCGCAGCCAGCCCGGACAGGCACAGGAATACGATAAAGAAAGAGAAGCCGGACAGGGTGGCGTACAGCCCCTGCAGCGGCCGCATGATGCCAATAATCGTTTCCTGAATACTTTGGAAAGGCCCGCTCACCAGGCCGTCAAACGGAGCCCGGTGCTTGTTGGCCAGCGTCCCTACGGCATTGCTCAGCTCTTGCTCCGTAGGCGGGGCGATACCATTGGCGTAGACCGAATAGACGGAGATGCCCAGTACCAGGAAGGAGAGCAGGATGACGACTGCATTTTTTCCGATTGACAGCCCCCCCCGCCAGCTGAACAGCAGCAGCGGGAAAAACAGCATGAAGTAAATACCGATGTCCAGGTATTTCAGATAGCGTACATTGGTATTCATCGTCATATCGTAGGGCAGCGACAGGAACAGCGGCAGCCCTCCTTCGTAGCCCATATACCGCTTGACTTCCTCGCGCTTGCCGCCCTCCAGCACCTGACTGTCTGATTGGCCGCCGGCACCGGTGACGGCATTGATGCCGAGCTGTGCAATTTGTGCTGCGGTCAGCACCTCGCGTTCAAAGCGGTGGCGTGCTTCCTTCAGGTAACGTTCGCGCTCTTCGGCAGACAGCTGCCCCCTTTCGAAGGCGTCGAGTTGCGGCTGATACTCCTGAATGATAGCCCGCGTAGTCTGAATCTGATCCGGGCTGAGCTCTACTCCCCGCTTTTGCAAAACTTGTTGCAGGCGCTGGAAAGGGTCGTTTACTTTTTGTACCGGCGCGTTAATTCGTACCGGTGGCGCGGGTGATTTGCCTTCTACCAGAGCGGTGATGCCCAGGCTGCGGTTTTCCAAAAGGTTTTTGCCCATCCAGGGCAGAAATGACAGGAAGCCGCCAATGGCAAAAACCAGCAGCATCTGCCCGGTGCTGCGCAGGGCATCCTTTTTTTGGCGAAAGCCTAAAAATAATAAAGGCAGCGCCACCGCCAGGCTGACGCCCGCCACGGCTACCGGCAGCGTGTTGCCCATCTCCAGATATCCAAAACGATAGATGCCGCTGAGGAAAAGGAGAAAGACCATAGCCGCCATCGTACCGGCTCCCGCCTTGCCGCCTGCCCGCTGATAGACTCCGTAGGAGAGGAAAGCGAAAATGGCCATGATACCCGTGTACTTGATGCCGAATGCATAACCCGCCAGCCAGCCGGCCAGCAGCCAGATCACCGACAGCTCATTCAAGGTACGCCCGAATATTTTAAAAATTGTCTGGCCCTGCGGCAGGTCTTTTTTTCCGCGTAAGCGTACCCGGTACTCCAGCAGCAACAACAGAGCGGACAGGGTGATGAACAGGAAGCCCAGGTCGACCTTCTCGTCCAGCGTAAGGTGAAAATTGGTGGCCGGGCTCAGGTAGAACAGCGCTGCCGCCAGCCAGGACTGCTGCCGGGGCATGAACAGGCGGGCAATCCGATAGATTACATAGACGCAGAGCAGGCCGGAGAAGTGAGCCATCATCATGCTGAGCGACATCTGCCCGTAGAGCAGCTCGCCCAGGCTGAGGAAAAGCTGCCAGTTGTAGGCTTGCCCGCCGGCAGGCAGGGCGTTGTATTCTGAAATGAGGTGGGTGGTATTCATGTACAGGCCGGAGCCGTCAAAGCCGAGCGGGAACAGCTTTAGCGCGTAGATCGCATTTACAGCAACCCCAATCAGCAGCAGAAAGACCGGAATCTGCCAGCCCAGGCTCTCCTCCTTTTTAACTTTTATGGGCTTGAGCAGGGCGGACTGCAGGAATTCCAGGGCCGGCTTGCGCTGCCAGATCAGCAACCCGAGAAAGAGCGGGCCCAGCAACCAGTTGTATAGCAAACCGGCTAAACCTAAAATAAACAGGACCAGGCTCATCAGGCTGATCCCGATGGCGATGCTCAGAATGCGGCGGCTGTCGCGTACGTACCAGGGCGACAAGCGCTCCATAACGAGCTGTCCGGTGGTGTACATCACCAAAATAATCAGGAACAAGGCCAGGTGCATCACGAAATTGAAGCCCATGAAGAGCAGCCCTCCGCCCAGCGCGCTGCCGTCAAACAGGTTTTGCTTTCC
>CAJXXJ010000474.1 GCA_913062745.1 uncultured Phaeodactylibacter sp. | reverse complement strand
CAGCAGGGGCCTGTTCTGATTTTGATGTTTCCTGGCCGGGTTCTGATGCAGAAGATGATGCCTCCGCTTCTGCTTCTCCTTCTGGCTCAGAGGATGACGGCTCCTCCTGGCTTTCGCCTGATGCTTCTTCTGCCGCCTCTTCCAGGGTGAGAATGGCATCCCCGGTCTTCACCTCGTCGCCTTCGCTTACTTTTATCTCCGCTACTGTACCTGCGGCTTCGGCGGGGATATCGACGGAGGCTTTGTCACTGTCAACGGCGATAATGCTTTGTCCCTCTTCAAGGGTATCTCCCGGGCTGACATAAATTTCAGCAACGGTGCCGGAGTCGGCATCTTCGGATATCTTGGGTACGGTAAGTTCTACACTCATGAGGATTGGGTTTTTGTAGCGGGGTTTTCTTTAATGGTTTCCTTGCGGTAGTCTTCAGCGTAATCTACCAGTAGCTGCGGGTCTATTTCGCCAGCTTCCTTCAGCAGCCCGAAGGCGTGGAAGCAGATGTGGCGGGCGTCGACTTCAAAGTGGTGGCGCAGGGCAGGCGTGCTGTCGCTGGGGCCAAAGCCGTCAGTGCCCAGCGCGGCGAAGTGGCCGGGTATCCACTGCGAGATGCTCAGCGGCAGCGCCTTGACATAGTCGGAGGCCGCAACAAAGCAATTGCCCTGCCCGCCCAGCTGTTCCTGCAGGTGGCTGGTGCGGCGCGTCTGATAGCGCAGGTTGTCGCGCTCGGTATCCCGGCAGTCGTCGTACAGGGCTTTGTAGCTGGTGACGCTCCAGATGTCGGCCGCAATGCCGTATTCTTCTTCCAGTATGTCCGCTGCCTTCAGGACTTCCTCCATGATGGCGCCGCTGCCCAGCAGGTTGACCTTAGGCGCGTCTTTACGTCCGCTTTCGCGAAAGCGGTAAAGCCCCCTGAGCAAAGCCTGCGTGGTGTCTGCCGGCTGTGGCGGCATGGGGTACGTCTGATTGGTGACGGTGAGGTAGTAAATCAGGTCTTCTTCTTCCTGATACATGCGGCGGATGCCTTCCCGTACGATGTGCGCGACCTCAAAGGCAAAGGCCGGGTCATAAGCTTTTACATTTGGATACGCCATCGCGTACAGGTGGCTGTTGCCATCGGTATGCTGCAGCCCCTCGCCGGACAGGGAGGTGCGCCCGGATACGCCGCCGACCAAAAAACCGCGCACACGGGCATCGCAGGCCGCCCAGATTAAATCGCCGATGCGCTGAAAACCGAACATAGAGTAAAAAATATAAAACGGTATCGCGTAGCGTGGCTGCGAAATATGGGAGGAGCCGGCTGCCATGAAACTGCCCATACTGCCGGCTTCGGTAATGCCTTCTTCCAGCAGGACGCCGTCTTTTTCTTCGCGGTAGTACATCAGGCTGTCCTGGTCCACTGGCTCGTATTGCTGGCCTTCCGGTTTGTAAATGCCTACCTTACGGAAAAGGGCATCCATGCCGAAGGTGCGGCTCTCGTCCGGTACAATGGGCACGATATTTTGGCCTACCTGCTCATCATCCAGCAGCTTGGTCAATATCTTGACGAGTACCATAGTCGTAGCTACCTCATCGCCATCGGAGCCTTCGTAGAATTCTTTGAACACTTCCTCACCGGGGGAGGAAAGCGGCTTGGCCAGGTTCTTGCGCTCGGGCAGGTAGCCGCCCAGGGCTTCGCGCCGCTGCTGCAGGTACTTAAACTCCGGGCTGTCTTTGCCAAAGCGCAGGTAGGGGAGGTCGCCCAGCTCGTCGTCGGCAAGGTCGAGCCCGAGGGTGTCGCGGAAGGCTTTCAACGGCTCTTCCTTCATTTTTTTGGTTTGATGCGATACGTTGCTGGCCTCTCCGGCTTCCCCCTGCAGGTAGCCTTTGACGGTCTGCGCCAAAATAACGGTCGGCTTTTTCTGTTCGGTGGCTTGCTGGTAGGCCTGGTAGATTTTCACGGGGTCGTGCCCGCCGGGGCGCAGTGCAGACAGCTCTTCGTCGCTCCAGCCTTCGATCAGCTGTTCCAGCTCGCCGGTAAACAGCTCTTCGCGCAGTTTCTCTGGCTCCATGCCGATGATGCGCTGCATTTGCCCGTCCGGCATTTCGTCCAGCTTTTGCTGCAGCTTACCGGATTGGTCGGCCTCAAAGAGCCGGTCCCAGCCGCTGCCCCACAGCACCTTGATTACCGCCCAGCCGGCGCCTTTGAAGAGGCTCTCTAGTTCGTTCACCACTTTTTGGTTGCCGCGCACCGGCCCGTCGAGGCGCTGCAGGTTACAGCTGATGACGAAGGTAAGGTTGGACAGCTTTTCGTTAGCAGCTACGGTCAGGGCACCGGTAGATTCCGGCTCGTCCATTTCGCCATCGCCCAGCATGGCCCAGACGTGCTGCGGTGGGTCTTGTTCTTCGGACAAGCCGCGCTTACGCAAATACTTCAGGAAGCGCGCCTGATAAACCGCTTGTACCGGCCCCAGGCCCATGGACACGGTAGGGAAGCGCCAGTACTCCGGCATCAGCCGGGGGTGGGGGTAGCTCGACAGACCGCCTTTTTGTGTAGTCTCCTGACGGAATAGCTCAAGTTGCTCTTCTTCCATACGGTACTCCAGGTAGGAGCGGGCGTACAGGCCGGGCGCAGCGTGGCCCTGGAAAAATACCAGATCCGGTACGCCACTGCCGTAAGAGCGCCAGAAGTGGTTGAGGCCGACTTCAAAAAGAGTGGAAGCGGAGGCAAAGGTGGAGATGTGCCCGCCGATGCCGCTGATTTCCTGATTCGCCTTAGCGACCATCGCCATGGCATTCCAGCGGATGTAGTTGTAGATGCGTTGTTCTTTTTCCAGATCACCGGGGTAGTCCCGCTCGTCTGAGGCAGGGATGCTATTGCGGTAAGGGGTGTGCAGTTTGGCATGCCCATTCCTGGAAATCCCCTGCTGCCCGGCTTCTTCCTGCAGCAAGTGCAGGAGCTCGGCTGCCCGTTCTTTGGATTCGTGCTGCAGCACCCAGCGGAGGGAGGCGAGCCATTCGCGGTTTTCTACGGCGGTGGTATTGTCTTGAGCCATGTGGTGTTGGTTGAGTCCTGAGATCGGTTTTGGAACGGGGAGGGGAGGAGGCGTGTTCGATCATCGAGCCAGGGCCTGAACAAAGGCCGGAAGTAAAATTGCACGCTGCGGTGTGGTGAAAAGTGATGAGTTGACACTTCCCTGAACAGCGCCCGCCTAAGCGTAAAACAGCAGCTGCCTTACCGTGCGGTTTACCCACCGGCTGGGCAGTAGAATTTGCCACGCGCCAAAAAAGCCTAACTTTACTGTCTCAAACAGGGCTTATGGGACTTTACAATTACTCGCATCCACCCGGCTGGCTGGCCGACAACTGGCTGTTCCGGAAATTATTCCTGCTGCGCAAACTCTACCTCAGTAAACGCAAATTCACGCACTACAGCCAGTTTGCCGAAGACATCTCTATTGTCCGGCATTTCCCGCCCGGGTTTTCGGGCTTCTTCGTGGATGTGGGCTGCTTCCATCCGGTCAAGTACAACAATACTTACCGGTTTTACCGCAAAGGGTGGAGAGGAATAAATGTGGATATTGATCCCATAAAAATCGAAGGATTTGATATGTTGCGCCCGGAAGACCATAACGTCGCCCGGGCGGTGAGCTCTGAGCCGGGAGAGCTGGACTTTTGGACCAACGGGTTTTACTCCCTCACCGTTACGCCGGCGCGGTGACGAGGTATTGGTGGATAAAACAAACTGATATGCCGCAGGCATTGGAAAAAAAACAGCTCGTCCTGTTCTTTTATGCTGTGACGATGAGTGGGATGGTGCTGTCTCCCTATTTGCTGTCGGTGGGGATGATCTCCCTCGCTGTGCTGAGCCTGATCCGCTTTCGGATTACCCGCTCTTCTTTTCAGTTGGATATCGACCGGGAAGGAATCGGCCGCATGCTACGCCTGCTGCGGTATCCGCCCTATGCGGTGCTCACCCTGTTTTTCTTTGTGGTGCTGATTGGCCCGTTGCCGGAAGGCGACTATGCCTACTGGCTGG
>CAJXXJ010000473.1 GCA_913062745.1 uncultured Phaeodactylibacter sp. | reverse complement strand
ATGCGGTAGTAAGAATCCCGGGCGATAGGATGCTGCCGCAGGTAATCGCGGAACGACAGGTGGCGCTTCCAGAAAACCGAATCGTAAGCCACCAGGTGCAGATGGTGAGACGGCGGGTGCTGCTCCCGGTCCGGCAGCTCGTCCAAATCATGGAAAGCAGTAGCCGGAAAAGCCTTCAGGCGTGCAAAAAAGCGGCGGTCGCGAAACTCTGCTTCAAAGCAGGGGTAGTAGCAGTAACCATGCTCCTGCAGTAAAGGCACCGCTTTATCCAGGTCCTCCTCAGCAGGGCAGCCCACCAGGATATCAATAACCGGCTTGCCGCCCAGCCCTTCCACCGCTGTGCTGCCGATGTGCTCGATGCGGGGTTGCAAAGCCTGCAGGCACTGCCGAAGCTGTTGTGCTTCCTGCTGAAAAGCCAGCGGCCATTGCTCGTCGTATGCTTGTATGCTAATGTGTTGCGGCATATCGCAAAGGTATTATTTAAGCTCCGCTATTTTTTCCTGCACCCATTTTTTCGCGGCCAGGGCTTTGCAATCTTCTACCTGCTGCTCAATCTTTTGCAGGCTGCTTTGGTCACCGGGCGCCAGCCGCGAGAGGCGGCGCGTGAAGCGAATGAGGTTCATATACTGCTGCTTCACTTCCCGCGATATCTGCCGGTCCCGCCGCAGGTAAATCCGAAAGCTGTCCACAAGCGAGTCCAGCGCCAGAAACTCGCCCATCTCAAAGTAGGTACGCAGCAGCATCAGCTTGCTGCCCAGGGCGTACACCTGCGACTGATACTCTACTTCGCGCAGCTGCTCGATTACCTTCTCATATTCCTGCCGGGAGAAGTAGACCTTGGCCAGATTGTAAGTCAGGGCATTCTCCTGATTCTCAGGCGGCAGCAGCTGCGTATACTGCTGAATGAAGTGCTCCACCCAGTCAAATTGCTCCACGTGCAAGCCCACCGTGATAATATTTTTGTAATCCTGATGCCCCAATACGCCGTTTTTGAGCAACAAGCCCGACTCGATAGCCCGGCGGTATACATCGAACAGCTCCTGGAAAAAGTGTGCCTCTCCGAAGTTGATCTTTTTGTCGATGCAGTAATTGCTCAGGTGGATACAGAGCGTGTTGGCCTCCTCGCGGGGAAAGGCGTCCACCTCTTCGAACAGCAGTGATTTGAGTTGAAAAAACCAGGCTTCACCGTCCTCTGCGGATAGCATGCGGGCTGTAAGGTAATAGGCGCGTACCCAGGCTTCCTGTTGCACAATGGGGGTAGCGGCCAGCTGGTCCAAAAAGTTTTCCGGCACCTGTATGTCTGGCTTACGGGCCATAAAATTCTGGTAGCCGAGCGCATCGCAGTAATGCCTGAGCTTTTGGAGGTAATAATGGCAGTCGAGGTAGTAGTCGGCCTGCTCCAGCTGCTTGAAGTTGTCCAGTTTTTCGCCCCGCTCTTCCTGCCGCTGATGCTGTATGCTATGGTATTCAAACAGCGCTTCAAACTGCTGCCGGGAAGGCTGTGCTTTACTTTGTTGAAGCCCGGTAAACTTCCGGTCGAGCCCCCGGAAGTGCTTGTCGAGCTTCGGCGTTTTTGCATAGTCCAGATTAGACAGTAGTACCCGCTCTTCCTGATCCTGTGTGCGCTCTACCGCAACAAACTGATAGGCCAGCTGCAGCAATTGCGAGCAATCCCGCCGCAGGCTGACGTCCTTATAGGGGGCCTTACCGTAAACAGACTTCCAGACCGACTGCTTTTGCATTTCGGGCTCCTGTTGAAGCTTGTCTGCCGGATATCGGTCAAATAGGCTATGCAGGTGGCTGAACAGCTTTTGCAAAACGATGTTGTCATTGAAATACGGAGACTGCAGAAATCGCGCAAACTGATTGCGCTCCGCATCTGAAAATGCCGATAGAAAGCTGGTCAATTTAGGGCTTATAGGTTTGTTTTTTGACAAAACAGCGCTGTTTTTTGTAACAAAAAAATTGATTTTCAGGTGCTTATGTTATATTAGGTGTCTGGATGCCTGTACAATTTACTATTTTTGTCCTTGTTATGCCAGGTAAGGCAGTGCATTTTTGCATCATCCGAAGTCTCCTAAACGCATGAAGAGATGAAAATGAGCACTCGACTATTACCCATCTTCCTGTCCCTGTTATTTTTGCCTCAGCTAATGGCGGGGCAGGAGGGCTGCATTGACCCTCAACAAATTGATACCGGCGTGATTTGCCCGGGCGTAGTGGACCCGGTTTGCGGATGCGACGGTCAGGAATACCAAAATGCCTGTGAGGCGCAGTACTGGTATGGCGTCACAAGTTGGGCTCAAGGGCCCTGTAGCGAGGCCTGCGGGGCGGACTTCCTGTTCAGCCACCTGCAGGGCAGCACATTTCACTTTATCAGTGCTTCAACAAACTACGACAGCCTCAGCTGGAGCATAGCCGGGGAGGCTTATGAAGAGGGCACACAGCAGAGCAGCATCTTTGCGGAGCTGCCCGCCGATACCGCGGAAGTCTGTATCACCGTCTGGAATGCCGCCGGCTGTAGTGACACCCGCTGCCGCACCGTTTTCGCCGGAGCGCCGGATGAGCTTTGCAATACCACCGACTGTATCCTGCCCGGAGATGCCAACGGCGACCGCCTGGCGAACAACTACGACCTTCCCAATATCGGCTTCGGATATGGGTTACAGGGCCCGGAACGCGAATTACTGCCCGACCCGGACAACCCCCTGCTGTGGGTACCCAACTACGGAGACGACTGGCAGGAGGAGGTCAATGGCGTGGACTTTAAGCATGCAGACTGCGATGGAGACGGCCTGATTGACGAAGCTGATGTGGAAGCAATCAACGTCAACTACTTCCCGGACTTTGAAGTGGTATCAGAGCCGGTGCAAGGTGCGCCTCCGGTGTACATTCAGTTTGATACGGCCTCCATCGTCATTGACGAGGACAGCCCGGATTACATTACGTTTTCTGCCGGCATCTATGTAGGTACGGAAGAGCTGCCCGTACAACAGCTGCACAGCCTGAGCTTTTACCTCGAGTATCCCTACGAGCTGACCGTGCCGCACTCCATCACCATATCTTACGAGCCGGCTTCCTTTCTCGGGGCACCGCAGGAGATGCTGGAAGTACAGCGCGACCTGGCTGACCACGAAGTTGGCAGGTATGACCTCGCCTGGAGCCGCCGTAATACCAATGGAGAAGGAGGCTACGGCCGCATAGCTACGGCCAATTTCATCATCAGCTCGGATATTATCGAAGGGCGGGCAGTGCCGGAGACCCCCTTCCCGGTAAGCATTAGCGGCGCAGTGCTTTTCGATGATACCCGGGATACCTTGTACCACGACGAGCTGGGGCAGGTAGAGCTCCCTATCATCGATGCTACGGTGACGAGCCTGGGCGGCCCGGATATGCAGCCGTCTGGTTTGCAGCTCTTCCCTAACCCTGCCTCCTCCTTGGTGCAGTACCGGGTGGCTGGCGGAGCACGGGCGCAGCGCCTGCAGTTGTGCAATGCGCAGGGGCAGGTAGTCCGCCAAACGGAGTCGGTAGAAGATGCCGGCCTGATATCGCTGCAGGGACTGAAGCCGGGCTTGTATTACATGAGCGTCTGGACGGATGAGGGGCGCTTTACGCAAAAACTGATGGTCAACTAGCGGGAGGGGCGGAAGCCTTTGACTGGACACGCCTTGTCAGGAATTAGTTTACTGCCGGGCAGCGCCATATGTTTTTTACGGGCATGTAAGGGTGCGGCTCTCCCTGTCTTCGCCGGGGCAGGCAGGTCTCCGAAGTCAGGAAAAGGGCTGTCATTTGGAAATAACAAATGCCCACAGAGCAATCAGTCACTACCCGTCCTTGCCAGCCACCACCACCACAATCTCCCCCTTCACTTTAGCCTGCGCCTTATAGTGCTGCAGCAGTTCCTCTAAAGTAGCTGTACGCACTTCCTCGTGCAGCTTGGTGACCTCCCGGGCCACACACGCAAGCCGGCCTTCGCCGCAATGCTCAATAAGCTGCTGCAGACACTTGATCAGCCG
>CAJXXJ010000472.1 GCA_913062745.1 uncultured Phaeodactylibacter sp. | reverse complement strand
CTATCCAGCAATGCCCCATTTTTGGAAAGCAAATACAATTTGACGATGGCCCGGTCAATCGCTTTGACCAGGAGGTAGTCCGCTGTGGCGCGCACCTCGTCAAGGGCGGTGGTAGCGTGGGCAGTCCAGAGTATTTGGTCCGAATGGCCATCTGTTTTTAGAATGCAGGATTGGAATGCGGTATCCCTGGCTGCCAGATAGTAAGCATCCTCATCGAAATAGAAGTCGGTACTGTACCAGTCTGTGCCGTGCAGGCGGAGGAGTTCTACACCTTCGGTATCCTCTTTGATCCTGAATAATTTATTGCCATTACTGTTCAAACAACTGAGCAGCAGGGTGCCCTGCATTTCATATAGCTCTAATTCAAACTCAGGGTCGGTCGCCTCAAACAGCAGCCGCCTGTCACCGCGCTGAGGCTGGTAAGCATAGCAGGCATAGGCGCGTTTGCTTTCATTCACAACGGTATAGACCAGCGTATTTTCACTAAGCCATTCCATTTCGTACAGCTGGTCAGAAAGGGAGTCTACCCGGTTGGAGGCAAAGGTTTTCACCCTGCCGGCTCTGGCATAGGCGTCACCGTTGCTCAGGGTAAAAGCAATACTTCCGTATTCCGGACTGGGCCGGTAGGAGCGTAAGCGTTTGCCATCAGGCAGGTCAGTGGTGAAGCTGAGGAGCATCCTGGGGTCATTCCCGCTGCTGTCGGCCAGGAACAAGCCCAGGTTTTCCTTTCTATAAAGGTGTGGATACTTGGGTTTTGTGGAAGTCGTGTCACAGACTTTTAAGGTCTTGTAAATCCGGCGAAAAGCCGAGGATTGCTGCCGTTTCCAGGGAATGTATTCATTGAAAAAGTAACGGTTCTCGGTATTGATGTAGGCTTGTGTTTGGCTGTCCCGCCTTTCCATCCATCGGTAGGGATCAGCGATAAGCCCGCCATTGGGCAGCACAAGCGTATCGGCTTGTGCCTTGGCAGCAGGCGGGGGCATCTCCTCTTTGACGAACCATCTGCCCCACTGCTGATGCAAGGGGCCTTTTCGCTCCAGCGACTGCACTTCTCCGGCACTTAACTCAGGGTACCGGGCGGATTGCTCAAACGCCTGCCAAAGGGAGTCTTTGTATTCGAAAGGGAAGGAGGCCAGGCGTGCATTGCGCTGATCGTGCATTAGTTGCTCATCTGCATCATCGAATGGGGGTGCATCGGGTTCAATGCCTTGTACCCACAGCTGTCGGGTGAGTTGATAATCTTGGGTCAGGTACCAGGAAGTAGGCTGCCCGGGGATGATGTACTGCTCGGTCTTGATTTCCTTAAGGTACCATCGTTTGTCTCGCTGCTGATAGTCAATGGATAAAGTGGAGCGGTCTGGGAAGGACTGCCAGCTTCGACGCGATTGGTAGGAGCCATAGTTGACAGCCGGAGAGAGCTGGCAACGGATAGCGACTACGGCAAAACTTTCAAGGTGGATGTAAACAGTGCCAGATAAAATAGCGTGCTTAATTCGCTTATTCCAAGTCTGAGAAATATAGTCATCATTCGGTCGGGGCTTGAAATTTATAGCGTAGCATGGATGGCCGTTGAGCATCACCGCACTTGATTTAGTGTAGGCATATTTGTTACGCATGGTGGGGTCCAGGAAATCTGACCGGTACTTCACTTTATCCTGAGAAAGCAGCGCAAGAGGCCCACCTTGTACATGTGGGTGTAAATCTTCGGTACTGCTGTTGTCACTTAACCGAACGCCCAGCATTTTGCACTGATCTTTCACCGTGTTGTAATACTTAAAATACATGGGGTTGGCGAACTGTACAAAGTTGTTGGCGAAGCGGTTGTCGGCCCGCCCTTCGTAGGCACCATCGTAGTAATGCCGGAAGGAGCGCCTGGTAAACCAGCGGCGGGGGTAGGGGGTGTAATAAACATCAGCTACGGCTTCATCCACGGTAGCTAGTTGCCCGGCTTCCGAAAAGGACTCCCGGTAAAACGTATGGAGCTGAACCGCATCCCGGCTGTAATTTTTACGAATGGACTTGATAGCGTTGCGGATGATTTCCGCTGCGCTCAGGTTTTCAGCCTGCCCCTTGATTTCGGCAGTTTGCAACAGCACGGGTTTTGGCTGCAGCCCAATGCGCAGTTCCTGATCCGAGGGCTGCACCTGTAATATGGTATCCCGGTAGCCGACATAGGTGATGGTCAATTGATCCGCAGCCGGCCCCTCTTTTGGAAAACGGAGCAGGGCTTTTCCATCCAGATCAGTGGCGGTCCCGCTTCCGCTTACTTGTAAATAGCAGTGGGCGAAGGCCAAAGGTTCACCAGACCTTGCATCGACTACAGAGACAGGCAGGTGGCTTTGGGCAGAGACTGAGAAAGCGCAATAAAAGCACAGGATACTGAAGAGCGTCAGCCGTGGTAGCATAGTAACGGGGTTTGCCTATTCGAACGCTTCACTTATTTTGGATATTGTCTGTTCTGCCGTATAAGATATTAGTCTCTTAAAGCGCAATACCATTTCACGCCGGCCGTTGATAAAAAAAACGCTCAACCACTGCGCTGTATGAAAAAACTAAACCCACTTCCACTATTCCTGCTTGTAGGGACGATCGCTTTTGGCCAGAATACCACAGTTTCCAGGCTCAGCGAAGGCGATATTTACCAAATAGCGGCCGCTCAGACCGGCATTTACAAACTAAGCTATTCCTTTCTCAAAGATGAGCTCAGACTGCCTGTCGATGGCCTGAACCCGGATCAGCTGCAGCTGCTGGGTATTCCCGGCGGGCCGCTGCCGTTCTACAGCGAAGCGCCGCGCACCGATGATTTGGCGCAGCTGCCCGTCTACGTAGAGGACGGGGGCGATGGCAGCTTCGGCCCTGGCGATTATCTGCTTTTCTACGGAGAAGGCGCGAGCGTATGGGCCTATGAAGATGGGAAATACCGATGGCGGCAAAACCCCTTTGACAACAACAACTACTATTTTCTCAAAATCGGAGCAGGGCAGGGGGCTCGAATCAGTGCACAAGCCTCGCTCAGCAGTACAGCACACACCACCCGGGAGTTTGATGGCAGAATCCACTTCGAGCAGGAGGAAAGGAATCTGATGCATGAGTGGAATAAAGGGCAAGGCTCCGGCCGCAATTGGTACGGCGACCACTTCAAGGTGACGCGGGAATATACTTACGAAAGCCTGTTTGATTTTCCCAATTTGATCACAACTGAGCCAGTCAGAGTAATAGCACAGGCGGCACTGCGGTCCCGGTCTTCTTCGGCTTTTAGCCTGAGCATCGACGGGCAAAACCTGGAAAGCAGCCCGGCTAGCGGCTTGTCTCATATCGGTGGTGCTTCAGATGCGACAAGCACCTATGCGCGTACAGCCAGACTTGATGGCGAACTGCTTCTCAGCAGCGAAAAAACGGACGTAACTATCCGCTACCCACATGCATCGGGGGCAGGGGACGAAAGCGAGGGCTGGGTCGATTATATTCAGCTCTTCGCCCGGCGGGCGCTAAGGTACAAGGGGCCGCAAATGAGCTTCCGGGATGCTGAAAGCCTCAATCACAGCACCACTACCTTTGAAATTGCGGATTGCCCGGCAGGCACAGTGGTATGGGACGTTACGGATGCCCAGTCGCCCCGGCAGCAGGAGACGAGCCGAAGCGGGAATACCCTGCAGTTTGGCCGGCCTACCGATGTGCTCCGGGAGTTCGTTGTATTCAATCCGGCCAGCCAGCTTTTGCAGCCGGAAGCTATGGGCCGTATCGAAAACCAAAATATCCACAGCATCAGCAGTGCCGACATGGTCATTTGTTACCATCCTGATTTTCAGGAAGCTGCCAATCGGCTGGCGCAGCACCGGGCAGCGGAAAACGGGCTGGAGGGGGTGCTGGTCACCCCCCGGCAAATTTTTAACGAATTCAGCGGCGGCCGGGCGGAGCCAACTGCTATCCGAGATTTCTGCCGGATGGTATACGGCCGGGATTCCACCTTCCGCTATCTGCTCCTGCTCGGGGATGCCAGTTTCGACTGGAAAGATACCTATGG
>CAJXXJ010000471.1 GCA_913062745.1 uncultured Phaeodactylibacter sp. | reverse complement strand
CTGCGGTAGGGGTGGCGGTTGGTGCCGTTATAGGCAAATAATTCGCGGCTGCCATCGGGGTATTCCACGTAGCCGGAGCCCTGTACCTGCATGTAGTAGATGTCGACTTTATTGTCGGCGTAGGCAAGCTCAAGGCCCTGCCCGCTGAGTACGCCGTCACGCTCAATTTCTTCTCGTGTGGGCAGGGGCCCCTTCCAGTCGATAGGGCGGCTGTACAATGGGTACTGAAACGGGCCTTCGCGTTTGCGGCTCACCTTGATGACGGGGGTGAAATAGCCGGTAAACTTCACATTGCCGAAGCGGTCCCGCCCCCAGATCTGATGGGCATCGAGGTACTGTTCAATACCCACCGGCTTAGTGTGCTGCCAGGATTCGAGGACGTCTATGGTTTGCAGGAGTTCTTCGTGGCGAATGCGCAGGTTGCCTACCTGATAGTTGCGGCGCCCCTGTGCGAGGTGCAGCAGGCGCTCGCTTTGGCGCAGCCCTTTGAGCAGTTGGGAGCTGATCACAGGCATGTCCAGGTTGGCCAGCGGAGCGGGTTCGTAGACTTGTTGCATACGGGCCTGGCCAGCAACTTTGCCGTTGCGCAGCAGGTAGGCGGGGGAGGAGTCGGGCAAACTGTCTGTACCGCCCAAAGGTACCGGCAGTTGACCGGATTCGGGCTTCGGGCTACAGCTGAAGACAAACGCGACGGCTATACTGGTCAGCCACGGTTTTAATTTCATAGGGTAGGTAGATTTGCCGATGAGCAATATAGGCAATGCATACCATATTGCCAAGTCAGGCTTTCTGTGCGGTAATCAGAGCGTAGAACCAGAGCCCCTGCCGCAGCGCTTCGAACTGCCGCACACTACCTGTTATATTATGGTGCTGCTCCCGGCTGCGGACGCGCAGGGCGCGCAGGATATAATTGGCCCACAGCCAGCGGCGGGCTATCTGATGGAGGTTTTTCAGGGAAATGAAGGCGTATGGGGTGTAGTCTTCTATCCGTATGCCGGTGAACCCGGCTGACTGCAGATGAGCCTCATGCTCTGCGGCGGTATCGATATCCGGTATCGCCCAGCGGTTTAGCCAGTCGAGCAACAGCTGTTCCTGCGCCGGGGCAAGGGGGCGCAAATAGCGGGTGTACTCGGCCAGCACAATGCGCCCGCCGGGGCGGAGCAGGCGGCCGGCTTCCTGGTAAAAGGCGGCCTTGTCCCGGGCGTGGCACAGGCTTTCGCAGGCCCATACCAGATCGAAGCTGTTGCTATCCAGGCCGGTAGCGCAGTAGTCGGCCTGCAGGAATTTGCACTGTCCCTGCATACCCCGCTGTGCGGCTTGCTGCCGGGCTTCTTCTACCTGACTGAGCACGGGGGTTATCCCCACAGCCCGCACCCCGTACTCGCGGGCCAGCCAGAGGCTGCTGCCTCCTTTTCCGCAGCCGGCATCCAGTACCCGCATACCCTGCTGTACGCCCGCCAGGCGTGCCATGATGCGGTTGGTATTGATCAAAGCGTCAGCGTGCCGGTGGGTGTGGCGGTCGTAAAAACCAAAGTGGACAGCGAGGTTGTCATCGTTGAGCCAGGCTACCTGATAATCGAAGCGGGTCTTGTCATAGTAATCGATAATATCCCGGAAAGCGGTGGGTTGAAAATGGGGGCGGGCCATTCTTTTTGCTGCTAAGGTAGAAATTCCGGGGGTAAGGAAATAAAAAAAGCCAGCCGGGGCAACGCTGCCCCGGCTGGCTTTAGCAGATGAAGGAGAAACAGTTACGCTCTGCCTTTCAGCATCATGTTCCAGTACATGTAAGGCAGGCCGTATTTCTTCAGTACCCACATCGGGTAGAGCTCTTTGGAGGTGTCGAAGATCTTGGACAGCAGCGGGTCGCTGTCGCGCTCGCCATCGTAGTTGAACTCCGCCAGCACCATCTTGCCGTAGCCGGTCACGAGCGGGCAGGAAGAGTAGCCCTGATAGTCGTCGCTGAGTTCGCTCTCGTTGGCCATCAGGTGCAGCAGGTTTTCCACTACTACCGGGGCCTGCTTGCGCACCGCTGCACCGGTCTTGGCAGTCGGCAGCGCTGCAGCATCACCCAGAGCAAAAACGTTCGGGTATTCCTTGTGCTGCAGGGTGTTGATGTTCACGCTGATCCAGCCTTTGCTCGGGCCATCCTGAGCGGCGATTTTGGACCGCTGAATGAATTCCGGTGCCGCCTGCGGAGGAGCGAGGTGCAGCATATCGAAATCGATAACTGCGTGGCCCTCCACGATGTCTTCCTTCTCCGTGTCCCGGTAGTTGTAGCACACGGCGGAAATCTTGTCGTATTCCTTAACGATGTCGAAGTAGGCGCGCTTGTTTTCGCCGTCAATCTTCACCAGTTTATGGAAGAAGCGCAGCTGCAGGCCTTTGCGGTCCACTACCTCCATGAGGGTAGACTTGAAGGGCTCTACTCCGAATATGACTGAGCCCGGCGTGATAAAGAGGACATCGCTCTTGTCGCGTACGCCCTGCTTGCGCCAGTAGTCGTCGGCCAGATACATGATTTTCTGCGGTGCGCCCCCACACTTGATTGGGGTGGCGGGCTGCGTGAAGATAGCGGTGCCGCCCTTGAATTCCTGCAGGCATTCCCAGGTATAGTCGGGGTCTACGTAATTGCTGCAGACGCCGTTTTTATTCATAGTCTCTTCGAGGCCTTCCACCTGCTTGTAATCGTACATAACACCCGGGGCAGCTACAAGGTATTCGTAGGTGATGCGGGTGCCGTCCCGGAGGACGACTTCATTGGAATCAGGCAGGACTTCGTCTACGTATTCTTTGATCCACTTGGCGCCTTTGGGGATCAGGTCGGCCATATTCCGTTCGGTCTTTTTGTAGTCGAAAGTGCCGGCCCCTACCAGCGTCCATGCGGGCTGATAGTAATGTTTTTCGGCCGGGTCAATAATGGCGACGTCCAGGTTTTTATTTTTCAGCAACAGCTGTGCTGCTACAGTGATTCCTGCAGTTCCTGCTCCGATGATGACGATTTGATGTTGCATAATGTGGATTGGCTTTAATTAGTTTTCTTTTCACCCATAAAGGAACAGCTTTTGCGATTCCTGTTCTGTGCGCTGTGTCACATAGTGGGTGGATAGCGTTTGTAAGCGGAATAAAATTTCAAGAAACCAGCTTCAGGTGCTTCTGGAATTGGTTTTTTGCAATACGACAAAATTATGGATAGAGCAGTGTGGGCCCAGGTGATAAGAATCACCGGCATGTATGACATTTGTCACCATCGTAGGCGGGGGTAGGCCTGCCAGGGGAGGAGGGTTAGTTTTTCAGGTAGGCGACCATTTTGTCTGCCGCCCGTTGGGAAGCGCCGGGGCCTCCGGTTTTCGCATGCAATTCCCGGTAGTCCGCCAGCAGTTGTTTGCGGTGATCTTCCTGCAACAGCCGTTGGAGTTCGGAGCGGATACGGCCGGGTTCGCACTCGTCCTGTATCAGCTCGGTGACGATTTCGCGGCCCATGATGAGGTTGACCAGCGAAATGTATTCCACATTGACCAGCCGCCGGGCAATCAGGTAAGAGAAGGTACTGCCTTTGTAACACACGACCTGAGGAATGCCGAAGAGTGCCGTTTCGAGGGTGGCGGTGCCGGAGGTGACGAGCGCAGCCTCTGCTTCGCGCAGCAGGGCGTAGGTTTGATTGTCGATGAGGTGCACCCGGTGCTGATGCTCGTCGGGCAGCGGGTGTTGCTGCAGGATATTATGGTAAAAAGCCGGTTCCTGCGAGGGGGCGCCGGCAATGACGAACTGCGCGGCGGCGGCGGCAACGACGCGGGCGGCGTGGCCGCGGGCGTGGTGACGGGCCTCGCGGGCACGGCGCGCGTGCAGGACGACGACGGCAACGGCACGCCGATCCTCGCGGCCGGCTTCCAGAAGGGCGGCATCGCAAGGGCGGCGTCCGCGCTGACGCGCGCCCGTGACGGCTCCCCGGCGGGAAGCCGGAGGAAGGAGCAGGCGTCGAGGAGCTCGCCGTCGACCTCGACACGCCCCGTGACGACGAAGGCCTCGAGACCGCCCTCGGCGTAG
>CAJXXJ010000470.1 GCA_913062745.1 uncultured Phaeodactylibacter sp. | reverse complement strand
GTAGGGCTGGAAGGTGTCGTTGCGCCCGTCCGCATTGGGTGAAAAGGCGGTAGGGATATACACCCGCCGTACTTCTTCCACCGAGATGTGCAGCGAGTCCGAAGCGGTACAGCCCTCGCCGCCCTGCCCATTCAGCCGCAGGGTCAGGGACGCTACCGGGAGTAACCGGACTTCCAGGCAGCCGGCATCCAAACATTCCACCACCCCTTCCGGCTGCCAGGCCCAGCTGCTGACGCTTTCGTTCACTACTGCGGTCAGTTCCAGGCTTTCGCCTAAAGCGATGCTTTGGTCCGGGCCAAGCTCAACGAGCAGGGGAGGAGGAGCATCTACTGTAAGGGTATCGAGCAGTTGGCAGCCATGCCGGTCGGCTATCCGCAGCGGGTAATCACCGGGAGGAAGCCCGGAGAAAACAGCGGGTGGTGCCATGGCCTCTCCGTTCAGGAAAGCCGTAGCCGGCAGGTACGCATTCTGCAGTTCACTGACGCTGATTTGTCCGTCTTCCGTATCCGGGCAGCGGGTAGGCGAAATAGCTGTCTGCGCCTGTATGCCAGGGTCACTGACCAGGGTAAGCTGCAGGGTGACGATGCTGTCGCAGCCTATGGAAGAGGTCAGCGAGTCCGTGTACACGCCCGTTTCACTCAGCTCTTTGCCGCCAAAGGGGTAGGTGCTGCCGGCACAAACGGTGTCTATGATTTCAAAAAACTTGGGCTGCACGTAGACTACTTTCACATTGGAAATGATGTGGCACTTCGGGTTGTCGAGGTTAGCCTGTGAATTAGCCAGCAGGTAGCGGTAGTAGTAAAAACCCCCGGAGAGCTCGGTATGCTGAATGCTGTTGCCTGTAGCGCCGGGGATATTTTCCCAACCGCCTTGCCCGTCCGGGCTGCGTTGCCACTGCAGGGTGGGCGTATCAAACTGATCGCCGACTACGGTAGCTTCCAGGGTGATGGGGTTGCCGTCTTCGCAGATATTGGCGATCTCCTCCGGCAGGATCAGCGCTTCATCCCCGCAGGCGCGGAAGGAGATGTTGTCGAGCGCCAGGTCATTGCCGAAGCCGCCGGGCGCGTTGTTGCGCAGGGTAAGCTTTACGGTACTCTGCCCCGGGTCCGTGGTAAAGGTGAAGCCGTAGGTATTCCACTGCCCGTTCTGCGGGACATCCCCGCTCGTGTAGCGGATTTCATCGTCGATCAGGAAGGAGACATCCGGGAATATGAAGCCGGACTGATTGGGGTTGATCAGGTTGAAAATATCAGCTGAAAACTCGTAAAGGGTGCCCTCGCACAGGCCGTCCACCACCTGCTCGTAAAAAATCCCCTCATCGTAACTGGCATTGACGACCATCATGTAACCGTTGGGCTCCGGCCCGTTATCCTGAATCGCCATCCATCCCGGGAAGAGGCTCCAGGAGCCGGTGCCGTTGGTAATCGTGTAAGAACCGTCGTTGGGCGGCGGTAGCGTAGTGTAGTTGTAGCCCGGTGCAATACCGGGGTCCGTAGGCAGGATGTTGGCGGGGCCGGCACCGAAATCGCCTGCTTCAAAAATGTTGGGGCCCAGGTTCCCGTCACAGGTTTCCTGTGCGGCGAGCGGCAGGCAGCTTATGGCAAAAAGTATGAATGTGGCCAGGCAGTTCTTCACGGTTGGCTTGGTTGTGTGCGGCTTCAGAGCCTAAATTAAAGCTTTTTGAGCCAAAACCTAAGTTGTTTGCCTATAGATGGTTTAAAATCAACCTCGGTCTATGGCGTAAAGCCATGGCGAGCATCACGCTTTTGTAGTAGCTCAGCCAAAACCTTACCTTTGCACAAAAAGAATGATCGTAATCACAGGCGCAGCGGGCTTCATCGGCAGCTGCCTGGTACAATACCTGAATGAGGCCGGCCGCACAGATTTGCTGGTGGTAGATGACTTCAGCCGCGAAGACAAAAACCGCAACCTGCAGGGCAAGCAGTACGCGCAGCGCATGCACCGCAATGACTTCCCCGGCTGGCTCTGGGAGCAGCATTACTCTGTGGACGCCATTTTCCATATCGGTGCCCGGACAGATACTACGGAGCAGGATTGGGCCATTTTCCAGGAGCTCAACCTGGACTACAGCAAAGCGCTCTGGGAGCTCTGTGCGGAACACCACATTCCGTTTATCTACGCCTCAAGTGCCGCCACCTACGGGCTGGGCGAGCAAGGCTACCGGGATGAGCACAGCCTGGCAGATACCCTGAAGCCGCTCAACCCCTACGGCGTCTCCAAAAATGAATTTGACCGCTGGGCGCTGCAGCAGGAGGCACAGCCCCCGCACTGGTACGGCCTCAAGTTTTTCAACGTCTACGGCCCGAATGAGTACCACAAGGGGCGGATGGCTTCCGTTATCTTCCACACCTTCCGGCAGGTGAAGGCCAACGGCAGCATGAAGCTATTCCGTTCACACCGGGAGGATGTTGCCGACGGGCAGCAAAGCCGGGACTTTATCTACGTAAAGGACGTATTGCAGGTGCTGCACTGGCTGTACAAGCATCAGCCAAAGAGCGGGTTGTATAACCTCGGCACCGGGCAGGCGCGCTCCTTTCTGGACCTGGCATCGAATACCTTCCGCGCAATGGGGCTGGCGCCCAATATCACCTTTATCGATACACCGGAGGATATTCGCGACACCTATCAGTACTTCACGGAAGCAGACATGCAAAAGCTGCGGGATGCCGGCTACGGTCAGCCATTCCATACGCTGGAGGAAGGCATTGAAGACTACGTGAAAAACTACCTGTCGGAAGAGCGCATTTACTAACGCCTACCGCTGCAGTTCCACCTCCAGCCAGGGGTCCGTGTAGCGGTGGCCCTTCAGTTGCAGGTAGTTGGCAAAGCGCGGGAGCAAAATGGAGCGCCGCTGATTGCCCAGGCTGATGACAATTTCATCTCCGTACTTGTCGATGCCAAAGTCCTGGCCTTTGACAAACGGCAGCTTCAGACGGGCCAGGTAGCCGCCATTTTGCTCCTGCAGCTCAAAAGGCTTATCGTGGTACAGTACGCTCTGGAAATCAGCTGCGCCGTAGAGGCTATCGCCAATCTGCTGCAGCAAATCCATCCCGAATACCTCCTGCCCCTGATGCGGCAGCCGGAAGATGGGCAGTGGTGCAAAGCTCTCGTCGATTTCTTCCAGGTACTCGCTTTGCCGCTCCAGGTATTTTTCAAACCCGCCCTGCCCGGCTGTTTCCGGAAAGATGCGGTTCACGAGCACGGCATCTACGTTGTAGCCATACAGCTGCAGGTAGGTCAGCGCCCGTTTGCCTTCTTTGATCACCATGCGCTCCGGGTTGAGCACTACCCGGATGCTGCTGATGTCCGGGTCCTGCATTACTTTTTGGATGTTTTCCAGTTTATCAAACAGCCGCTCCAGCTCGTCCATGCCTTTATCAAGCGGAATGCCCGTCATACCCCGTACCATACTGCCGAAGCTGCGCATCGCAAAGCGCTGACCGGGGAAAGCTTTCATCACCCAGGATTGGGTGACCTGCGGCAGGGAAAGCAGGCTGAGCGTCTCGCCGGTGGGAGCACTGTCGATCACAATCAGGTCGTATTCCTTTTCCTGATAGTACTCCTCCAGCCACAAAAAGGCAGAGGCTTCCTCCATGCCGGGCAGCGCGGAGAGCTCTTCCGCCACCACATTCTCCACCCCCTGAAAGCGGAACACCGCCAGCATCAGCTGCCGCACATTTTCCCAGTGCTTCTTCATGGAGTAGTACACGTCCACCTCCTGTGCGAAGAGGTTGGGGGCAATTTCCTGCGGCTCCGGGCTCAGCTCCCGGTCGAGCGCATCCGAAAGGCTGTGGGCCGGGTCAGTAGACAAGATGAGCGTTTTCTTGCCTTCGCGGGCGGCACGCAGGGCCGTGGCAGCAGACAGCGTAGTTTTGCCCACGCCGCCTTTTCCGGTGAATAGTATGATACGCATAGGAGCTGTTTTTCTTTACATAATATCCTGAGCCGCGAAAGGTTATCCGCCGGAGTGGATTGAAGGGGGTTGACTGAGCCGGGATTTTAAACGCAAAGGCTTATATTCGTCC